>NZ_CAMLHF010000097.1 GCF_946479715.1 uncultured Pedobacter sp.
TTAGCCTCATCAGCACTTAGACCCGCAATGGTTTCTAATTGCTTTACATGTTGATTTTTCAGCAATTCAACTTCTTCCTGTTTCTTTAATGCAATTTCGGTTTGCTTCTCCAGGTTCTTTTTATGATTATCAAGTTCCTGATCTTTGCGGGTAGCATTTTCAAGCTTCTGGTTTAAAGACTGCTCTTTTTGTTTTAATGTATTCTCTCGTTGATTGATCTGGTTATTTTTGGAATTTACTTCTTGCTCGTGTTCAGATTTCATTTGCAGGAATTTCTCTTTTGCCTCTAGCAACCTATCCTTCTTTAAGATCTCAGCGTTACTTTCCGCATCCTTAAGTATCTTCTTTACTTTGCTCTGAACTGCAATTTCCTGCTTCTTAAGCAGGCTACGCAGCAGATATCTGCCTATTAAAATGCCGATTACTAATCCGGCAAGTACGTATCCTAATATTTCCATTCTATTTTTCTATATAAATCAGCTCATACACGCTGCATCACTGTTAAAAATTCGTTTTAAAAAAAAACCGCAACTAACTTTATTGAGTCCCAAAGTTTTAAAAACCTCAACTAATTATAATTAGGATTTAAGTCATTTTCAGGTACATAAATGCAAATGAAATACACCTTCTTAATCCTATAAATATTGAAGTGTTAAGTTTTAAAAATAATGAAACTCAAAAACCTAGCTGCGGCTAATATCTTTGTTGTCTTAACTAATATAAAGAACGATCTTATTTCGAAAAAAAATCATTTAATAAACTATCCAATTCTTCCACCTTCTCGGCAACAGCTGTATCCTGATCCTGGACTTTGTTTTCTACTCTCAATACTGCCGTTGCATAATGCAGTACTGCCATAGAAAGCAAATCCTGTTTATCGCGAACTGCATAATTTTCCTGATAATCTTTTATGCGCTCGTTAATAATCTTGGCTGCTCGCCTTACAATTTCTTCTTCTTCTGTATTAACCTTTAAGGGGTAGATACGATCGGAAATAGTTATTTTTATAGAGATTTCTCCCATTTTTTAGCTTTGTTTCACTTTTTCAAGTATTCCTTATTTCTTAAGTAATACAACACACTTATCTATTTCACGCACAAAATCGTTAATTTTTTGCTTTATATCAAGTGTCTTTTCACTTGTTCCTTCAATACTTTTCGCAAGTTTCAAAACTCTAAGCTTTTCCTCAAGCTCAGTGTTCTTGTTTTTCGATGTATCAAGGGCAACTTTTACTGACTGGTTCTCAAGCTTTAATAAATCATTTTCTTCCTGCAAAGCATTACAAAGCTCTATTAAACGAGTTGTTTTTTGCAATACTGAATTTAACTGATCTGCTACAGAAGACATTCTATTAAAGTTGTTTTTTATTTAAAAATATTATTTTTCAGAAAACACTAACCTATTTTCTGATTTCTGCTTTCGCTGTTTGCGCTAAGTTAGATATAATCTTTTGCATAACGGAATCAATCTGCTTATCAGTTAATGTTTGCTCTTCATCCTGAAGAGTAAAATTAAGTGCATATGATTTCTTTCCTGCAGGTAATTTATCTCCAACATACACATCAAACACCTGCACATTCTTAATCAGTTTCCGCTCTGTTTTGAATGCTATGGTCTTTAAATCATCAAAAGTTACATTAGTATCTACCAACATAGATAAGTCTCTTCTTACTGATGGATACTTAGGAACTTCTTTATTTATAATTTTATTTTTCTTTACTATATCTAAAAGCTGTGCCCAGTCAAAATCCGCATAGTAAACATCTTTATCAATATCAGCTTTCTTTTTATCAGCAGCTGTTACAGCTCCAAAAGTTACAATTGCTTTATCACCTCTAAAGTATTTTAAACCAAAAGCAAAGCTTTCGTTTTTAACTTCTTCAGTTTGATAGTTTGTTATGCCAAGGCGACCAATAACTGCATCAACTGCGGCTTTTAAATTATAAAAACTTACTGGAGAGGCTTTATGGTTCCATTGCTCAGATTGATTAGAACCTGACAACACAATCAATAACCTCGCACGCTCTACATATTTCTCATTTATCAAGTGGTAAGTTTTACCAAATTCATAAAATTTAATGTCGGCAGTTTTCCTGTTTAAATTATAAGCAACACTCTCTAGGGCAGGCAATAGCAATTCCTGACGCATTACATTTAAATCTGAACTTAATGGGTTTAAGATCTGTACTGCTTCTTCAGGCACTTTTGAATAAGCTCCTTTTGTTAATGAATTACACCAGATCTCTAAAAACCCATTGGCAGTTAACATATCAGCAATAACATGCTGTGTTTGCTCTTTATCTGGTTTAGCACTATAAGATAGTGATGCATTTATTTTACTAGGGATCTCAATGTTGTTATAGCCATAAATCCTTAAAACCTCTTCAGTAACATCGCATTCACGGGTTACATCAACTTTAAAACTTGGCACTTTAAGTTCCAATCCTTCGGCTGTTTCTTTGGCTACTTCAATCCCTAATGCTGTAATTATACTTTTAATTTCTGCATCAGGAATACTAGCTCCAATTAATCTATTGATGTTCTGATAACTAACTTCAACATCAAAAGGCTTTATAGGATTGGCGTAAACATCTGAAACCAACGAAGCGATTTCGCCACCTGCCAATTCCTGAATTAATAACGCTGTACGTTTTAAAGCAAAAGTTGTTATCTCCGGATCAGCACCACGCTCATACCTGAACGAGGCATCTGTTTTTAAACCATGGCGTTTAGATGTTTTACGGACAGAAACAGAGTCGAAATAAGCACTTTCCAGGAATACATTTTTAGTTGCTTCAGTTATTCCAGAGGTTTTACCTCCAAAAACTCCTGCAATACACATTGGCTCTTCTGCATTACAGATCATCAAATCTTCAGCAGAAAGCTTACGTTCAACTCCATCAAGCGTTACAAAAGGTGTTCCCTCAGCACATTTCTTAACAAAAACTTTAGCTCCTTTTATCTGATCAGCATCAAAAGCATGAAGAGGCAAACCCAGATCATGTAAAACATAATTGGTTATATCTACGATGTTATTGATCGGCCTGATGCCAATTACTTTTAATTTATCCTGAAGCCAATCTGGAGAAGCTTTAACAGTAACCCCGCTTATCGTAACACTGCTATAACGCGGACAAGCATTGGTATCTTCAACCTTAACTTCAATTTTAAGGTTTTCATTATCTGTTTTAAAGCCAGAAACATCAGGCATCTGAATACTGGTGCGGAAATAAGCAGCTAAATCTCTTGCCACACCTAAATGCGAAGCAGCATCCGCTCTGTTAGGTGTTAAACCTATTTCAAAAAGATAATCGTCTTCCAGTTTGAAATATTCTTTAGCAGAAATACCAATTGCAGTATCAGCTGGCAAAACAAGAATTCCGTCATGAGAAACGCCCAAACCGATCTCATCTTCTGCGCAGATCATCCCTTCAGAGACCTCTCCTCTTATTTTTGATTTGTTTATTTTAAAAGGTTCCCCTTCATTTGGGTAAACGGTAGTACCAACAGTAGCAACCACAACCTTTTGGCCCTGAGCTACGTTTGGGGCACCACAAACAATTTGCAAAATATCTGGTCCGCCAACATCAACGGTTGTAACACGAAGACGGTCTGCATTAGGATGTTGTACGCAAGTTAACACATGACCTATAACTAATCCGGCTAAACCACCAGCAACAGGCTGTACGGTTTCTAAGCTTTCTACTTCCAGTCCAATATTTGTTAATATAAGAGAAAGTTCCTGAGGGGTTTTATCAGTTTGTATGAATTGTTTAAGCCAATTGTATGATATCTTCATTATCTGGTATCTAGTATGAAATACTGGGAAAACGCAAAGATAATATTTTAAAGGGGAATGCTAAAAGAGAAATGCCATTAATGCATGCCCCCCAATCCCGATAACATAATAGCACATGCTCCTGCTCCTATCACTAATAAGATAACTGATAGAATAACCAATCTGAGGCCCGGTTTTACAGGCTGGTTATTTACTGTTGCTACAATCATCATAATAATACCAACTATGAATATGATGGCAACAGCTGCCCAATACAACAAAAGAAGAGCAATCATAATTAATGCATTAATTTAAAACGTTCGTTTAATTTTTCTCTGATATCATCGATTTTATTATCTCTGTAAAAAATATTCATTGTTTCAAATGGGATGATCTTCATTTTATCACTCACAATATGAACACATGATTTTTTTACTGCCCGTACATCAAAATCCAGGGGATCCATAAAGTTCATTATAATGATGCGAAACAGGTTATTATAATTCAAATGATCTGATTTTACTCTTGGCAAACAACACATTAGCTCTCCAAACTCGCCCTCTGCACAATCAACAGATATCCCTGTACTAAACAGATTCAGCAGATGCTCCTTCAATTTCTCATCATGTTCAAAAACAATGGTGTTTTTTGAATTATTCAGCAAATCCTCGGGATTAATCAAATGTGTCATAGGTATTACGTCATCTCCAATTTTTAACGCATAAGCCATACAAAGTGCATCGGGGTTACAAGGCACCGGAATCAGGTCCTGCGGGGTAAACAATGGATACTGTTCGTATATTTTTCTGCGAACCTCTGTTAGCGTTATCCTTCCCTGCTGATCGTTATAGTTGTCATTTCTGCCTGCTACCTGGGTTGGCTGAAATGTTACTCCACGCACGCATTTCTGTTTTAAAGCATAATCCAAAATATCACCAATTTCATGGTCGTTCAAGCCTTTTTGCAACGTTACCACCAATGTGGTCGAAACATTAAACTTATTTAAATTATCTATTGCCTTTTTCCTTACTTCTGTAAGGTCTTCTCCTCTTAATTTTGTTAAAACGGCCGCACTAAAACTGTCAAACTGAAGATAAATTTCGAAATCAGGCATATATGAGGCCAGCTTTTCAACAAAATTAATATCCTTTGCAATTCTAATCCCATTTGTATTTACCATTAAGTGTTTAATGGGCTTACTCTTGGCAAGATCAAGAATTTTAAAAAAGTCGGGATGCACAGTTGGCTCGCCTCCAGAAATCTGAACCACATCAGGTTCCCCTTCATTCGCCACTACTGTATCCATCATTTTATTGATTTCCTCAAGAGTTCTGTGCCTGCCATAACTTGGAGAAGACATAGCATAGCAGGTTGGGCAACTTAGATTACACCGGTCTGTTACTTCTATTATTGTTAAACACGAATGCTGTTCATGATCTGTACAAAGGCCGCAATCATACGGACAACCATAATGCACTTTAGTATTAAATTTCAGCGGCATCTCAGACTGTTTGTTGTAATTTCTGATCTGCTTGTAATACTCTACATCGTCGGCAATCACAACTTTACTATCGCCATGGGTTTTACAATGCTTTAACATATAAACCTTCTCTTCCTGAAAAACAATTTTTGCATCTATTAGCTCCAGACATTCCGGACACAGACTTTTTGTATAATCGTAATAGATATAATCTCTTATTTTCATTTGAGGATGCTGTTTGAGATGCGAAGAATAAATTTGTAATAATAGATGAATATAAACAATGAAATCCAATGGATCACGCTTAAATCCAAAAACAATGAATGATATGGTTTAATAAATTCTACAAGAAATCGATATAAAAAATATAGAACCATAAACAATTTAAAGCGATCGCCATTGATCAGGCTCTTTTTCAAAGAAATAAAGAATAGGAATAGAAACACCATGTAGATCATTTCATAGAGTGCTACCGGATGTCTTTTTAAACCATCACCAAGATCCATCCCCATAAAAAAGTGTGTTTCTACACCAAAAGTGGGCTCATCTATACCCATTAAAAAACAACCTATACGTCCAATAAACAAAGCAACTATAATTGGTATTACGTATAGATCACCAGAGGCAATTTTTACACCTATAACTTTCTTTATAAGCTCTACACCAAACAAGCCTCCAATAAAACCTCCTGCGATGGTTTTATTACTAAAGAACGCCAGCAAACTTAAATGTTTTATTGATTCCGGATCCTCTAGTGCTGCAATTACCCGCGAACCAATAAGTGCGCCAATCATTGCCCCCAGCATAATCCACAACCTGTTTTCATCAGAAATAGGATCAACCACCTTTTTCTTCAAGAAATAATAAACCCTAATGCCTATAAGAAAGGCTAGTGTTTCAAAAATATAATGCCAATGATATAACTCACCAAAAAGCTCAAAGCGGACGGGAAAATTCATGTTTTATCAGATTAACCCGTGATCACCAAAGCTATAATATCCCTTATCTGTAAAAATCAGGTGATCCACTACTTGTAAATCAAGCATCTTCCCCCCCTCTACCAACTTCTTTGTAAGCTGTAAATCCTGACTGCTAGGCTTTAGATTTCCTGAAGGATGATTATGAGCAAGAATAATAAAAGCTGCGTTATGCTCAATTGCAGTTTTAAAAATAATTTTTGGGTCTGCCACTGTGCCCGCCAACCCACCTTTACTAATAATCTGTTTTCCAATTACTCTATTTGCAGTATTTAAAATTAAGATCCAAAACTCTTCATGATTTAAGTCGGCAAAAACCGGCATCATTACTTCAAAGGCATCCTTTGACGACACAATATTCACCACCTCTGTTGCTCCTGTATCCTTTCTCCTTCTACCAAGTTCTAATGCAGCAACTATCGCTATGGCCTTTGCTTCTCCAATACCTTTAAACTTCGAAAGGCTTTTAACAGAAACTTTGCCTAATGCATCCAGATCATTTCCATATTCGGCAAGTATTCGTTTGCTTAGATCAACAGCACTTTCATTTCTGTTTCCAGAACCAATTAAAATAGCTATGAGCTCTGCATCGGTTAAATGCCTGCGGCCGTTAAGTAATAGTTTTTCGCGAGGCCTATCTGCCTCTGCCCATAATTTTATCCCCAGTTTTGGTTGATATGGTTTCATTGGAACGCTTTTTTGAACATAAAAAAAGGGATATGCAATGCATATCCCTTTTACAATATTGTAAAGCTATGTTTATTTTAAGCTATTAACAAACTTAGTTAATTTAGATTTGTTGTTAGCTGCTTTATTTTTGTGAATAACGCTTTTTTTGGCTAAACGATCTAACATAGAAACTACTTTAGGAAGTAATTCTAGTCCTGTTTTTTTATCTTCAGCAGCACGCAGTCTTTTAATAAACGTACGAGTTGTTTTTGCTTGATATCTATTACGTAAACGTTTAGTTGCGTTTGCTCTAATTCTTTTTAATGAAGATTTATGATTTGCCATTTTTTGTTATTAAAATATTTTATGTTGAGACCAGCTCTTTTATTTCTTCTTATTTTTCGGACTGCAAATATAGAACTAATGTTTTTAAAATGCAAAATCAGAACATAAATATTTTTTTTAATCTTCTCCAACATAAATACTTGTATCGCCAATACACCCTTTAAATACATGTTTGGTATCAGATAAATCGGATTTACCGCGCGGATTGTTCGGAAAAAGTACCTGCTTTTCGAAGTAAGGTCGAACCATTGTCGACCAAGTGTCGAACAAGCGACGTCCTAACGCTGAACCACGAACTAATAACAGCTATATTTTATCAATCAAAAAACCGAATTAAAAGCTTTCATTAAACGCTTAAAATGCTATTTTTGGACATAATGATAACATTACTACCTTTGAAAAAGAATAAATAGCCTCAATTTATATTGCCCCATGAAAAAACGTATAGCCATATTTGCCTCAGGGTCAGGATCTAACGCCCAAAAGCTAATGGAGCATTTTAAAAATAACCCTGAAGTAGAAATTGCATTGGTGCTTACAAACAACCCTGATGCCTACGTATTACAGCGGGCGGACAATTTTGAAATCCCTTCTCATATTTTTGACAGACATGAATTTTATCAAACCGATAATATTATTGATCTGCTAAAAAATCTGGATGTTGATCTGATTGTATTAGCAGGATTTTTATGGCTAATCCCTAAAAATTTAATTAATGAATATCCTGGACGTATTGTAAACATACACCCTGCTATATTACCTAAGTTTGGCGGAAAAGGAATGTATGGAGATCATGTACATAATGCGGTGATGGCTGCTAAAGAAACTGAAGGCGGAATAACAATACATTATGTTGATGAAAATTACGACGAAGGAGAATATATTTATCAGGCAAAATATCGCATTGACAAAGACGATAATTTGGAAATGATTAAGTTTAAAGGCCAGCAATTAGAACACCAGCATTATCCCCGTATCATAGATGGGATTATTAAAAAGATAAAAAAATAGTATATTTTTATTATTTTGGCATACTAATTTCTCGGTTAAAAAAACTAATTTTGCGGCTCAAAATTTTTCTCTAATGAGTCAATCGATAAAGATCAAAAACGCTTTAATTTCAGTTTATTACAAAGATGGTTTAGAGCCTTTAGTTCGCCTACTGGCAAAACAAGGTGTTCAATTGTTTTCTACCGGAGGTACAGAACAATTTATTAAAGATTTAAATTTACCTGTTACCGCAGTTGAAGACCTTACGGGCTACCCTTCAATTTTAGGAGGAAGAGTTAAAACTTTACACCCTAAAGTTTTTGGTGGTATTTTAAACCGCAGAGCTTTAAGTTCAGATCAGGAACAAATTTCTCAGTATGAGATTCCTGAAATAGATCTTGTTATTGTTGATTTATATCCTTTCGAAGAAACACTAAAATCTGGTGGTTCTGAGGAAGAAATTATTGAAAAAATAGATATCGGTGGTATCTCACTGATCAGAGCAGCAGCTAAAAACTTTAATGATGTAGTAATCCTGGCTTCTAAAGATGATTATTCAACTTTACAAGAGCAACTGGAAAATCAGAATGGTGAAACTACTTTAGCTCAACGTAAGGCATACGCAAAAAAAGCATTTCATACTTCTTCTAACTACGATACCGCTATCTTCAATTATTTCAATACTGAAGAGCCGCTTAGCGTATTTAAACAAAGTATAAGCAAAGCACAAATCCTAAGATATGGCGAGAACCCACATCAACAAGGCGTGTTTTATGGCGATTTAGATGCAATGTTCACTAAATTAAACGGCAAGGAGCTTTCTTACAACAACCTTGTTGACGTAGACGCTGCTGTTGCTTTAATTGACGAATTTGAAGCGCCTACATTTGCTATTTTAAAACATACTAACGCTTGTGGTGTAGCTTCGAGAACAAATCTTTTAGATGCCTGGAATGTAGCTTTAGCTTGTGATCCGGTTTCTGCATTTGGTGGTGTATTAATTGCCAACAGAGAAATTGACCTAGCCACAGCAACTGAAATCAATAAATTGTTTTTCGAAGTATTAATTGCTCCTTCTTATCAGCCTGAAGCTGTTGAGCTTTTCCGCGCTAAAAAGAACAGGGTAATTTTGCAGAGAAACGATGTAGAACTGAGCAAAAAACAATTTAAAACTCTGTTAAACGGAGTTATTGAACAGGATAAAGATTTAGTTATTGAAGGTCCGGACCAAATGACCGCTGTGACAGAAAAAGCACCTACTACACAGGAATTAATTGATCTGCATTTTGCTAATAAAATTGTAAAGCATACAAAATCAAACACCATCGTATTTGTTAAAAACGATCAGTTATTATCTAGTGGTGTTGGGCAGACTTCAAGAGTTGATGCATTAAAACAAGCAATTGTAAAGGCTGAGGCTTTCGGTTTCGACCTAAAAGGTTCTGTAATGGCTTCGGATGCATTTTTTCCATTCCCTGATTGTGTAGAAATTGCTGCTGAAGCAGGAATTACTGCAGTTTTACAGCCAGGTGGCTCTATTAAAGATGCTGATTCTGTAAATATGGCTAATGAAAAAGGCATAGCGATGGTTACTACTGGTATCAGACATTTCAAACACTAACTTTATTTGTCTCTCAATACAATAAAAAGACGTAGTTTTACATTACTATAGTACACAGAATTTTTAATACTTAAATTATCACCTATAAATGGGTCTATTTAATTGGTTTACACAAGAAGTTGCTATCGATTTAGGTACAGCAAACACCTTGATTATACATAATGACAAAGTAGTAGTTGATGAACCTTCAATTGTTGCTTTTGACAGACAAACAAATAAAATTATAGCAATTGGCAGACAGGCCATGCAAATGGAGGGTAAAACCCACGATAACATCAGAACAGTAAGACCGCTTAAAGACGGTGTTATTGCTGATTTCAATGCCGCTGAAGCCATGATCAAAGGTATGATCCGCATGTTAAATGGCGGTAAAGGCTGGATGTTCCCTTCGTTAAGAATGGTAATCTGTATTCCCTCTGGTATTACTGAAGTTGAAAAACGTGCGGTAAGAGACTCTGCTGAAATTGCAGGTGCTAAAGAGGTTTACCTAATCCATGAGCCTATGGCTGCCGCTGTAGGTATCGGTATCGACGTGGAAGAACCAATGGGTAACATGATCATTGATATAGGTGGTGGTACAACTGAGATCGCGGTAATCGCTTTATCAGGTATTGTGTGCGATCAGTCTATCCGCGTTGCGGGAGATAACTTTGACTCTGATATTGTAAACTACATCCGTCGCCAGCATAACATTATGATTGGTGATCGTACTGCTGAAAAAATTAAAATTGAAGTTGGTGCTGCATTACCTGAATTACAGGATCCACCAGCTGATTTTGCAGTACAGGGAAGAGATTTGATGACTGGTGTTCCTAAACAGATCACTGTATCATATACAGAAATTGCACATTGTTTAGATAAATCAATTTCAAAAATTGAAGAGGCTATCCTTAAAGCTTTGGAGATTACTCCACCTGAGCTTTCTGCTGATATTTACCAAACAGGTATTTATTTAACAGGTGGTGGTGCATTGCTTCGTGGTTTAGATAAACGTGTAGCTGCTAAAACGAAATTGCCGGTTCACGTTGCAGAAGATCCTCTTCGTGCAGTTGTACGTGGTACGGGTATCGCCTTAAAAAATATTGGCGGTTTCAAATTTTTAATGCAATAATTAAATGAAGATAAACTAAGGGCTTCCCTCTTATATTTAGAATATGCGTAACCTTTGGATTTTTATAAGCAGATATAACGCATTTTTCTTCTTCATCATTTTCTTTACTGTTGGAGTTGTTCTTACCGTAAGAAACAACTCCTACCAACGAAGTGTAACCATTAACTCAACAAATAAAGTTGTTGGTGATGTGTACAATAACCTTAATGTATTAAAAAAATACATTAACCTGGGTTCTGTAAATGATAGCCTGGCAGTAGAGAATGCGAAACTGAAGACGGAGATACTTGCCCTTAAAAATATAGACACGGCTAAAGATGTTGTAATAAAAGACACGGCCGGAGTACCTCAATACACTTATCTTTCGGCCAGAGTTATTAAAAACTCCATTACAAACCGAAATAACTTTATTACTATTAACCGTGGTAAAGCCGATGGGCTGGAGACCAACATGCCTGTTATCTCACCAGGAAGAGGTGTTGTAGGCTTTGTACAGGATGTTTCTGATCATTTGGCAACGGTAAGATCCTTATTACACAAAGATACACATATCAGTGTAAACGTTAAAAGAAACAATGCAGTAGGCTCGTTGGTATGGGGCGATAGAAACTCTGATTACAGAAAGGCTTACATTAAAGGAATTCCTAATCATTTTAAAATTAATCTAAAGGATACTGTGGTTACATCAGGATTCTCATCTTTTCCGTCGGGCATTCCTGTGGGCACAGTTAGTAATCCCAGTATCTCTACCGGAGATAACTTCATGACTATTGAAATTAATCTCTTTAATGATTTTAGTACCTTACAATACGTTTACGTTGTTAAAGATAAACTGGCAAAGGAACAAACAGAATTAGAAGCGAAATTACCCAATGAGCAGTAGATTAGTATTAACAAACATAGTCAGGTGGTTTATACTACTTTTATTTCAAATCCTTTTATTAAGGAATTTGAGTTTCTACAATATGGCAACTCCTTTTGTTTACATATTGTTTTTGCTATTGCTTCCATTTGGAATTCCAAACCTGTTGCTTTATTTAATCGCTTTTATTACCGGCTTAACACTCGATGCATTTTATGATACATTGGGTGTTCATACTGCAGCTTGTGTAACTTTAGTTTTTGTAAGGATACTGTTTATTTCTGTAACGGTAAGCAGGGATGGCTTTGACGAGCCAGAACCTACTCTGGGAAATATGGGCATTAAATGGTTTCTGCTATATGCCTTTTTATGCACCTTTGCACATCATATTGTGTTGTTCTTTTTAGAAACATTTAGATTAACTGAATTTTCGTATACGTTACTGAAGTGCCTCTTAAGCGGAATTTTTACGCTGTTTCTTGTTACCTTAATCGAGTTTATATTTTATAACAGAAAGGTACGCTGATGGATAATCTGTTTAACCGAAAATATATTGTACAAGGATTGTTCATTGTTGTTTCACTGATATTATTAGGTACACTTTTCTATATACAGGTATTTAGCGATAAATATTTCCTTTCTGCAGAGAGTAACGTGCTGCGGAAGCTCTACACTTTTCCGGCTCGGGGGGTTATTTTAGACAGAAACGAAAAGATTCTTGTACAGAATGAACCGGTATACGATTTAATGGTTATACCTAACGATGTAAAAGAATTTGATACGCTTGCTCTTTGCGGCATTATTGGCATTGATACCATAAAATTCAAAAAGAATTTCAAGAAAGCTTTAAACCAGTCGAGATACCAACCGAGCATATTTGAGAAACAGCTTTCCGTAAGTATTTATCAATCTCTATCAGAAAAGCTGTACCGTTTCCCTGGTTTTTTTGTACAAAGCAGAACGATCAGGCAGTATCCGGATAGTATAGCTGGTCACTTTTTAGGCTATATAAAGGAGGTAAGCCCTACCGACATTGAAAGATCTGAAGGATATTACAGACCTGGAGATTACATTGGAAAAACAGGTGTAGAGAAGGCTTATGAAACAGCGCTAAGAGGTGAAAGAGGTGTTGTAAATATGCTTTATGATGCACACAACGTACCAAAGGGTAGTTATGCTGAAGGAAAATTCGATACTTCTGCGGTATCAGGAGAGCAATTGATATCCTCTCTTGATGTAAGAATCCAGAAATTAGGTGAAGAATTACTAAAAAATAAGGTTGGCAGTATAGTAGCAATAGAACCTTCTACTGGCGAGATCCTGGCTTTTGTAAGTAGCCCAGGCTACGATCCAAATCTAATGGTTGGTCGCCAACAGGGCAATAATTATATGGATTTGCTTAAAAATCCGAACCGTGTGCTTAACATTCGTCCAATCCAGGGTTATTATTCACCAGGATCTTCTTTTAAGCCATTAGACGCGCTTATTGGCTTACAGGAAGGAGTTATTGATGAGAACACCACATTTAACTGTCCGGGTTATTTCCGTGTTGGAAATCACACTACCAAGTGTGAGCACGTTGACGGAAATATCGCATTGCGAAGGGGTCTTGCTAGATCATGTAATACTTATGCGTGTTATGTATTCCAGAAACTATTACTGCAGAAAAAGTTTAAGAATCAAAGAATTGCATATGATTACTGGCAAAAGAAAGTTAAACTATGGGGCCTTGGTGATACCCTTGGGATAGATTTACCTGGAGAGCGTAGAGGAAGGCTATACGATGCTTCTTACTATTCAAAAAAATACAGCAAGTCTTGGGGTTATTCAACTGTTATTTCTTTGGCAATTGGACAGGGTGAGATGGATGCGACCCCTTTACAGATGGCAAATATTATGGCGGCTATTGCTAATAAAGGCTATTACATAAAACCTCACCTGGTTAAGTCTATCGGAAAAGATCATGTGATTAAAAAGGAATATCTAAAGAAAAACTACGTTGGTGTTGATGCAGCACACTTCGGGCCTGTAATTGATGGGATGCAGGAAGCGGTAAATTCGCCATGGGGTACTGCTTTGGCTTCGAGAATAGATGGAATCATAATGTGTGGAAAAACAGGTACTGTACAAAATCCACGTGGCAAAAATCACTCGGTATTTATTGGCTTTGCCCCCAGAGATAATCCAAAAATTGCCATCGCAGTTATTGTAGAAAATGCCGGCTACGGAGGTACGTATGCAGCACCAATTGCAAGTTATATTACAGAGAAGTATCTTAAAGATAGTATACCTCCAAATAGAAGAGGTGGCGTAGAATGGATGAAAAAACAAGTTATTCTTCCTGCGCTACCAAAACCGAAAGTGAAAACTAAGGCAGCTCTTATTGATTCTGCTAAAAAAGCAGATTCACTTAAAAAAAGCATCAATGCTATTGAACCTAAAAAAGTGATAGATAAAAAAAATGACTAATCAGCAAAGCAACAGATTCTTCTTCAATGTAGATTGGATTACTATCCTAATTTACATCGCTTTGTGTGCGGTTGGTTACGTAAATATTTATGCTTCGGTACATAACACGACTGATACCTCTGTATTTAATTTTGGCAGCAATTACGGAAAACAATTAATCTACGTTATTGCTGGCTTAGTGCTTGGCTTTTCAATTTTGTTATTGGATGCAAAATTCTTTAGCGTCTTCTCGCCTATTGTGTATGGTGTTACGGTCTTACTGCTCATTATTGTTTTGATAGTGGGGAGGAATGTAGGAGGTAACCAGGCCTGGATATCTCTGGGAGGCGGTTTTCGACTACAACCATCTGAATTCGCAAAATTTGGTACAGCTCTTTTACTTGCAAGGTATATTAGTAGTTTCAGTCCTAAATTCAGAGATTTAAAATCTATAGCATTTGCAGGGCTGATTATGGGAATTCCTCTTGTGCTTATTATGCTTCAGCCTGATGCTGGATCGGCTCTTGTATTTTTGGCTTTCATGTTCCCAATGTACAGAGAAGGTTTATCTGGCTACTTTTTGCTGATCTTTTTAGGAATGATTGTGTTATTTGTAGCCGATTTCCTTGTACCATTAAAGGTATTAATACCAACTATTCTGCTTATTGGAGGTTTCTTTGTTTATCAAAACAAGCGAAAACAGAAGGTTATGTTTTCTGCCATTCTTGTAACAATAATTGCAATTGCTTATTTATTTGTGGTAAAGTTAGCTTACGAAAAGGTTTTAAAACCGCATCAACGCACAAGGATTGAACTGATATTAGGATTAAAGATAGATCCAAAGGGCGTTGGTTATAATGTAATACAATCTAAAATAGCCATCGGTTCTGGTCAACTCACAGGCCGTGGGTTTTTACAGGGAACTCAAACTAAATATGGGTATGTTCCTGCCCAAAGTACTGATTTTATTTTCTCTACAATTGGAGAAGAATGGGGCTTTGCAGGTTGCTTTGTAGTAATCGGATTATTCTTATTTCTATTACTTCGTTTAATTAATCTAGCCGAACGACAGCGATCTACATTCTCCAGAGTATACGGGTATTGTGTTGCAAGTATCCTGTTCTTTCACGTATTTATAAATATTGGCATGGCCATAGGCATTGTGCCAGTAATTGGCATACCTCTACCCTTTATCAGTTATGGAGGGTCATCACTTTGGAGTTTTACAATATTGCTGTTTATATTCCTTAAGCTCGACTCAAATAGGATGGGCTTTATATAAGCCTATGAAAACCGTTGATTTAGCAATTCATAAAACTTATCTACAGTAGTCTGCTTTGAAGCCCAGTTATTCTTCTCTGCATAGTTATTTTTCAGGAACGTATCAGCAGTTTTTAGATCTGGCATTTTATTGATCAGGTCTATAGCTTCGGAATAAGCCAGATTATAACCATTAAACAAATCCTTAATGTATAATAATTTTTCGTTAAGGGTTATTCCTTTTTTAAGATCTGTTATTGTTGACTTGTTACTCTCCAAATTCAAATTAACAGAGCTATTATTGCTCTTGCTTGCCAGGATATCGTTTAAGGTAGGCCTTACATTGCTTACAGGCTCTTGTTGTATGGGCTCTGGCATAGTTTCAACCTCAACAACTTTAATTGGTTCAGGGGCTTTAAAAACAACTGGTTCTGGCGCAGGTTCTGGAGTTTTTATTTCTTCCTGTACTTCAACCACAGACTCTTCTTTATAAATAGTAGGTTCCTCAATTGGTTCCGGTTCTTCGTCGATTGTTGCTTCTTCAATTTGGCTAGTTACCAGAGAAGGCTCTGTAGTTATATTTTCGGTTGCTTGTTCATCATTAGCTTCCAGCTGCGATTTGCTTTCCATTAGCCTTTGCTTTTCAGCAATAATGCGCTCTTCTTCTTTACTTAATGGCCTGTCAAAAATACTATCAACAGATTTTTCTTCAAAGTCAAACTTATCAGTTGATGAATTATCATTTAAAATAAATTCAAAAGATGGAGTATTATTCTGAATTAAAGGCTCTTCCTTTTCTACAACTGCATCTAAAGTATGCTCAGGAATTTCCTTTACCGGTTTATTGTTATTCAGTTTCTTTACAATTTGAACATGATCCGACAAAAAATTGGCATTAGCCATAAACAGTTCCAGCTCTAATTCATTAAGTTGCTCTGGATTATGAGCTAAAAACTCGTACTGATCTTGAAGTTCGTTTAGTATTTGTCCGATTTTTTTGAAAATATCACCTTGGTTCATCATAATTTAATAACGGAAGAATTGACTTTTTATGTTGGTAACTTGCCATTCAAAAGTACTACAAAATTCTGATATTAGCAGGCTATAAGTACTCAATACGATGTTATTCAGCGAACAAAATTACAGAAGAGGAGAGTTTTGCGGTAGCATAGAGGTAATTTGCGGCTCTATGTTTTCGGGTAAAACAGAAGAATTATTAAGGAGATTAAGAAGGGCTCAAATTGCTAAGCTGAATGTTGAAATCTTTAAACCTAAAACAGATACCAGGTATGATGAAAATGCTGTGGTATCTCACGATTTAAATTCCATTCAATCAACACCGGTTGAAACATCATCAGCGATACTACTTTTAGATGCCGACACTCAGGTAGTTGGTATTGATGAAGCTCAGTTTTTTGATGAAGATCTACCTGACGTTTGTAACAAGCTTGCGCAAAAAGGCATAAGGGTTATTGTAGCTGGTTTAGATATGGATTTTCTCGGCAAACCTTTTGGTCCGATACCGGCATTAATGGCTATTGCAGAATTGGTAACAAAAGTAAATGCAGTTTGTGTTCGCTGTGGCAGTCCGGCCATGTACTCTTTTCGTAAAGTAGCCAGCGAATCGAAAATATTATTAGGAGAGAAGGAGAGTTATGAGCCTCGTTGCAGGCGCTGCTATCATCTAGCCGATGATAATATTATCCTGAATTAAAAAAACATGAGATGAGGCCAAAACTAGGCCAAAGGACAATTTTTACATCGTTTCCCTCTAAGGTATTTCTCACAGCAGTCTTTTTTCTTTTTGTCCTTTTTTTCCTGCTTTGAGTGTTTGTTCTTTTTATGTTTCTTTGACATGGCCTATATTATCAATAAACAAAAAAAGGCACATACTGTTTCATCAGTATGTACCTTAAAATACCAGGGTAAACTGGCTAAATTAGATTAAGCCTCGCTTTCGTATTTAATCTGGCCAACGTGTTTGTCTATCTGCCATCTTCCAGTTCCTTCTTCTCCGATTACTTCAAACAATTCAAGGGCACGACGAGCTTTATATTCTTCTTCTCTTTGTTCTCTAAAGAACCAGTTTAAGAACTCAAGAGTTACATAATCCTGCTCTTTATGGCAACGAGCTGCAATGCTTTTAATAGATTGGGTTACGCTAATTTCCTGATCCAAAGCTTCTTCAAAAACCTCGCGAAAAGAGTTATATTCAATTTTGATATTTGTGATGTCAGGAGAAATTGCTGTACCGCCCATATCTAAAACATACTTATAGAATTTAAGCTGATGCATTCTCTCTTCTTCGGCTTGCTTGAAAAAGTAATCAGATGAAAAATCGTATCCATTGCGATTACACCATGACGCCATCGAAAGATAAATAGCTGATGAGTGGGCTTCTTTTTTTATTTGCTGGTTAATAAGTGTCTCTACATCTGATGAGAGTAAGCACTTTGCGCGAATGATATCTTTCATAATTACTATCGTTTTAATGATATTGTAACATCAAAAATAATGCAATAAATTAAGAATAGATAATATTAGAGTAATATGGAAAGATTCTAATTCTAAGTTAATCAGGCAACTATACGATGCAGACGATCAAATATGATATGATTAAGCTCTAACATAACAAATGTACCTTGTAATAACTCTTTTAAAGCAATAATTTCCAGAATAGAAAGTACATAGCAATGATCGCAAGCACAGATAAAAATGATTTCAAGATCTGGTGCTTTGGTACTATTTAAAAGCAGGTTTTCTATATCGATCTGATAAACTGCTTTTTTAAGTTTAAGTAAGTTACGATAATCGAAACGGGCAAGTTTACCGGCAAAATCTATATACCAGCAGTTCTCACTGTCTGATTGGTAGATGGCACCTTTATTAGTATTAAATACTTCTGTAAAATTGATTGAAGGTAGTATTACTAAATCCTGCATGTTCACATTTAAACTCTTGATATTGCAAAGGTTACTATTATTTAGAATTAATCCAAATCGTTTGGCGATTTATTTTAAAAAAATGTTTGCCCCACAATATATTACCGTCTTTCTGAGCGCCTGGAAGTAGGAGAAAATGGCATTAAAAAGATGAAACCACCATAAGCAGCCCTTTTAAGGTGCTGTTTACGATGGTTTCTTATTCAGGTTTGGCTTGTGTCTCGGTTAATTCAAAGAACGGATGAATTGCTTACAAAAAGATTTACATAATTGTCTAAATATTAAGCGATTTTGACATAACCAATTAGCATATTAAGGTTTATCCCACCATAACCGTCCAGTTAAATCGTCGGCACCATTAAATTGACGCTGAACGGCTTCAGAATAATGTGCCTTATTATTAGATGATTCTTCTGTTGGATAGGCCTGCCTTCTTGGAATTGCTTTAGTTGGATTGCCTATAGGTGGACTCAATTGAGGATACCCTGTCCTTCTCCACTCAGCCCATGCTTCAAAACCGTTCATGAATAAATGAACCCAGCGCTGGTAGGCAATTTGTTTAAGACCATTTGTAGGATTATATTGAATTTCGGCATGTGTTTTCATTTTTGCCAGACCACTAATATCATCATTGTTCCATTGTCGAACAGACTGCTCAATTCCCATGTCGTAATTTGTTTTAGCTTCGACATCTGCCCCTGGAATCCAGTTCATTTTTGCAGCTTCAGCTTTTGCAAAAAGAGCCTGAGCAAAAGTAATCAGGTAAACCGGCGCGTCCTGCTTACGAATTGCCAATCCCAGCAATGAAGGATCCTTTTTATCAACGCCTTCTACAAGTCCAAACTCCAGTCCTGTATAATCTCCAGCTTTATTTGCATCTCCATAAATCTTGAGCCTTGGGTCGTCAAGCG
>NZ_CAMLHF010000098.1 GCF_946479715.1 uncultured Pedobacter sp.
CATTTTATTTCTGAGAAGATCTGCTATTTCTAAAAGTGACATCGTACCGCCGCTTAAGGCCAGAAATCGTTGTCCTTTTGCTTGGGGACTGGTCATTGCCCGGATGTGCAGATCAGCAACATCACGTACATCTACAATACCGAGGCTAATGTTGGGTAGCGCTTTCATGCTACCGTCCATCACTTTCTGCAACAGTTCAAAACCGCTTGACAGGTCTTTAGTGAACGAAGGGCCAAAGATACCCATGGGATTGATCACTGATAATTCCAGACTACCACCTTCCTGTGCCATAAAGTCCCAGGCTGCTCTTTCGGCCAATACTTTTGATTTGTTATAAGCGGAGAGTCCTTTTTCATTTGGGTCTGTCCAGCTTTCTTCTGTGATTAAAGTAGTTTTATCCTTATGGCTATAGCCAACTGCTCCAAAATTGGACGTCATAACAACGCGCTTAACACCTGCGTCTCTGGCTGCTTTAAGTACGCGTATAGTTCCGTCAACTGCGGGGCGTATCATTTCGTCTTCATGCTTTGGCAGTTTTAAGAAAATGGGAGAAGCTACATGCAAAACGTAGTCACAATCTTTTACAGCCAGATTCCAATTGTCATCACTTGTCAGATCTGCTTTTACAAAAGATAGGTTATTGAAGTTAGTGATTCCGCTTTTTTTAAGCATGGCCATCACTTTATCCTGTTTATTTAAATCGCGCAGGGTGGTTCTTACCTGGTAGTCTTTATCCAATAATTGCTGGATGCAATGTACGGCTACAAAGCCTGATCCGCCTGTTACCAATACTGTATGAATTGAATTTGTCATTTGCTTTCAAATTGATAGCACAAAATTGCAGATTAAAAAGCAATCTTGTTTTGTTGAAAAGTCCAATTTTACTTTGTTGAAAGGTTCAGTTTATTTTATGTGTTTTTACCTCGCCAATGGTAATACCTTTTCTTATTTGTGGATTCCCCTTGTATCCAATTTCAGCATCACCAAAAGCCGTGATGTTAATTTGATCGGCAACATTTAAATTCAACTTAGATTCGCCATAGAGTGTTAGTCTGGCTACATTGCTTTCTATTCCAAGGGCCTCAACTTTGCTTTCTCCATATGCGGTTAATCTTTGTTCAGTAATATTCCCGGATTTAAGCTCCAGGTAACTTTCGCCATAAATGGTTGTCCTTAATTCATTTAACTTAACTTTATCAAAGTAAACTTTAGATTCCCCATAAATTTTTAGATTAAAATTGTCTTGTTCTATAGCGCTCTTTAAATGTGCAGATTCTTCACCTCTAATAGAAAGGCTTTTAAGTTCTGTATAGGTTACAGTAACAGTTAAAATTTTACCCTGATAAATTGGCACTTTAGTTACAGTTCCATTATTCCTGATTTCTTCATTTTTTGTAACTTCTTTCGCATCTTCCAGATAAATACGTAGCGTTTTACCCTTCGATTCAATGTTAACCTTTTTAACATCGGTTTTGCAGGTGTCAATTGTAACCGTTTCATGATCTGCCTGTACAAATGTAACTTGTATATGAGGGCTTATAATAACTTTATCGAAATGCTCAACTGTAATAGGCGTTTGAGCTCGGATATTCAATATAAAAAAGGTAAATGCGATAGTTAGATAAAGATGTTTGTTCATGATTACTTGTATAATTGGATTAATATGGGATGAAAGTCAATACAAATGCCAGTTTAAAGAATGTGACAACACGTTGCCAGAAACAATGATTATGAAATTTGAGATATTAATATTGTTCAAAATCGGACAAAAGTGTTCAAATTCAAACATGGTCATTGGTTCGTTACCAAACAGGAGGAAATGATCTGAACGGCTTTGGTTATTTCAGTTAACGTTAATGAAGCAAACCCGAATCGCATGGCATTATAGCTGGTTCCGTTGTTATCAAAAAGTTTTCCGTTATTCATATACAGACCCCGTTTGGTTGCCTTAACTGAGATCTGTTCAATAGGGTAGTTAAGGTCAAATTTAACCCAGATGGCCATACCTCCATCGGGTTTTTCGTAACTGACTATACCTTTCAGGTAAATGTCCAACATCTTAATTAAATGATCCCTTCTTTCCTTGTAGATCTTATTGTTCTTTTTGAGGTATCTGGTAATATCACCGTTTTCAATGAGTGCAGCCAGGCTATCTTCCATAATATGGTCTCCTTTCAAATCGATAAGCCTTCTGATATGAACCGCGTGGGCAATAAAATCTGCTGAGGCAATCATAAAACCAATTCGTATGGAGGTGGAAAGAGATTTGGAAAAGGAGCCGATATAGACAACCCGATTGTGATGATTTCCGGCTGCAAGAGGCAGGTAAGGAGAGGAACTGTAGTGAAAATCGTAATCGTAATCATCCTCTACAATTGTAAAGTTGTGTTCCTCAGCTAATTCCAGTATACGCATTCGTCGTTCCGGACTTAAAGTTACCGTGGTAGGATGATGGTGATGAGGAATGAGGTACAGCATCCGGATGTTTAATTTCTGACAGACTGCGGATATCAGATCAGTATTTATTCCATCTTGGTCTACAGGGATACGAATTACATTAGCTCCTAAGTATTCGAAAACTTGGTTAGCAACAAAATAGCCCGGTTCTGCTACAATTACGTTATCGCCGAGTTTTAACAATAAGCTTGCTGCTATATAGATACTCATTTGGGCACCATGAGTCATCATGATATTTGATACCTGTGCTTGCAGCCCCCTGGTTTGCGCCATATAGCTCACCATTGTTTCCCTTAGATTAAGGGAGCCCGGTGCCAGTGTTGCTGAAACTCTTTTATAGGTTTGGAGCTTTTTAAGACGACTCCTGTATTCTCTGTTTAGCAGATCCATTGGTGCAAGGCGCATATCTGGATGGCCATCGTCTATTATTAATTCATGTAACCTGGGGGTGTTGGCCGAAGGAATTACCCCGTACTGGCTTACTTTATAAAAGGGGCTAGGCATTGAACTTTCATACGCAAAACCTGCTTTCTGCTGGGCCCATTGCTGTGGCCGCACTTCGGGAAGATTAGGAACCACAATGAATCCTTTCCGTGGTATCACAGTGATCCAGCCCTGTGCGCTTAATTCGTTATATGCAGCAATAATTGTTTTACGGTGAACAACAACCATTCTAGCCAATTCACGGGTACCTGGAAGATAAGAACCGGGTTTGATAACTCCATTTCTTATCAACGTGAGTATTTGGTTAGCTATCTGCTGGTAAGCGGATACGCTTAGTGTTTTATCTATCGTTATAAGGGTATCAAATGGCAACATCTGGACTACTTAACTTCTTATTTCTGGATGATAAAGATAGTCCTTAAATGATATACTTTTGAATACTAATTTAATTAAACATGAACATAGCTTACAAAACAAATGCGGTACCATCAGTAGAAGAAATCATTGATGTATATGACAGTTCTGGTATCAACCGTCCTACAACTGATAAAGACAGGATAGAAGAGATGTATAAACATTCTAATCTTGTGGTTACGGCCTGGCATGATGATAAGCTGGTCGGCATTGCCCGATCATTAACTGATTTTTGTCATTGCTGTTATCTTGCTGACCTGGCCGTGAGCGCAACTTATCAAAAATCGGGGATTGGCAAAGAATTGGTAAAACTTACCAAAGCCACAATTGGCGATAAGAGTATGCTTTTACTACTTGCAGCGCCGACGGCTATTGAGTATTATCCAAAAATCGGTATGGATGTGGTTAATAATGGCTTTATCATTAACCGTATAAAATAAACGAGAAAACAGACAAGTGGAAAACCAGAAATTAGTTGGAAGCTATGTGAGATTGGAGCCTCTGGAACTTTTTCATTTAGATGGATTGACTAAGGCCGCAGCTGGAAATGAGCAGCTTTATAAATGGACTGTTGTGCCTCAAGGAAAGGATGCAATGACCGCGTATATAAAAACAGCACATGAGCAGCGTGATGGGGGAACAGCTGTGCCTTTTGCCATCATCGGCAATGAAGACGGTATTGTAAAAGGATCAACACGTTTTTGGAATATTGCATATTGGCCCTGGCCTGAACATACGTATGGATATGGAAGAATTGGCCCCGATGTTTGCGAAATAGGGCATACCTGGCTCACACGATCTGCTACCAAAACGGGTATTAATACCGAAGCTAAATTTTTGATGCTGAAGTATGCTTTCGAATACTGGAAGGTATGGCGTGTTAATTTTACCACAGATGTACGTAATGAACGATCAAGGGCAGCAATTGAACGTTTGGGTGCCAGGTTTGAAGGGATAATCCGTGCAGAACGAATGGGAGCTGATTTTACTGTAAGGGATTCTGCTCGTTTTTCTATAATCCTGAATGAATGGGAAGAGATAAAAGAACATTTAATTATATTGCTTAAACAATATTAATTACAATATATTAACAATATTTTAGTTAATTTGTATTAAATTAGCAATATAATTTATAGACTCAATTACCATTCAAATGAAAACATCAAGTAAAGTTTTAGTCGCTCTGGGAATTATTACTACAGTTATTGGTATGTTGATATTTCGCAACCTGCATTATATTAATGCCGTTGACGGGCATGCCTGGACGATCAATATTAATGGAATAAATTCCTTCCCATGGATCACTTTTACAGGCGGTTTGCTAATTGTTATCGGCATTATCTTTTATATTGCCAGTTTGGAACAGAAAGGTAAAAGGTACAATTAAAGGCCAAAGTGAAGGATGTTTATTAATAAACACTTAACACGCATTTAATCAAAGAATAATTTCCGGACTCTAGTTTTGCTGAAAAATGTAGTCAATCCATTTATATGGAATACCCTTTACTTTCAGACAAACAGCTTCTAGAAGAATGTTCCAAAGATAACCTTAAGGCTTTTAATGCTTTATTTGATCGTTATTTTGGAAAGCTTTATAGTTATGTCCTCGGTTATGTAAACGATGAGTATTTTGCAGAAGAAGCGATGATGGATTTGATGATGTGGGTGTGGGATAAAAGGCATGTGCTTAAAATAGAAGGAGAGTTCCGTCACTATATATTTAGGGCAGCTAAAAATGCTACAATTAAGGCAATCCGTAAAAGGGCATTTGCCTGTTCTCCAATCGAGGTTATTGAAAATGACATCTCTTTTATTGCCCAATCCGCAGATCATGATCTGCAAACTACCGAGTTAGAGAAAAAATACCTGATGAATTTGGATCTATTGAGTCCTCAACGCAAAATGGTGTTTAAGATGAGCCGTGAAGATGAATTCACGCATGCCGAAATCGCAAACAACCTCAATATCTCTATCAATACTGTAAAGAACCACATTAAATTCTCTTTAAATCATTTCAGGAAAGAGTTCAACAACTATAGCGGTACTATATTACTAATTGCTGGAATATATTTGTTTTTTTAAAATCAGTATAATTTTATTTAACTCATAATAAGCAAGTTGCGAATTTTATTCAAAATTGAATAGCCCCTTGTGTTGTTTTTAGTCCCTCTATAATTGAGGGAGTCTTTATTCTCTTTTAAATAAGGATGTCAAAACAGGTAAATCAGGAGTTATTAGAAAAGTTCTTAATGGGCAAATGTTCGCCGGAAGAGCAGGAGTTTGTAAACATTTTTCTAAAAAAACCTGAATCTGAAGAACTGTTAAACAAGATCCTTTCTGAAAATGAGGCCAAAGATTTTGCAGCGTTCTCGAATGATCAGACTGTGCATCCTAAACACGGAGATTGGAAAAATTCTATACAAGAAAGAATGGGGTATAAGCCCACTCAGTACAGAAGAAAACTGACTGGTTCTTTTCAACTACGACAAGCGGCGATCTGGATTGTGATGATCCTTGCTGGGGTTGGCATCTATGCCATAAGCTACTTGGGTAACGCTAAAAAAGACAAGCTGGTTTTTGTAGAACGCAATAATCCGAATGGTCAGCGGTCAAAAATAATTCTTTCCGACAGCAGTGTGGTATATCTTGGCGCAGGTAGTCGTTTGAAATATCCTGAAACATTTGCTGGAGAAACAAGGGAGATCTACTTATATGGTGAGGCATTTTTTGAAGTCAAAAAGAATCCACAAAGGCCTTTTATGATCCATACTGGCCAAATACAAACCAAAGTGCTGGGCACTTCCTTTAAAATTGAAGCATTTAAGAATCAACCTTTAGTAGTAGGGGTAGCCACCGGAAAAGTAAGGGTTGACCACATAAACGGAGAATCTTCTAAATCGCTGGCTGTTTTAATCCCTGGCCAAAAGATGGTATTAGATCATGGTAAGGTTACTAATCTAATGGTCAATCTGGAAGAGGTAAAAGACCTGAAAGAGGCCCGCTTAACCTTTAATGATGCTTCCTTAATTGAAATTTCTAAAGTATTGCAGAGATGGTACAATGTGAGGGTAACATTTAAAAAACAGGCTAAATCAAGAGAAAGAATGACGCTTACTTTAGACGCCAGTGTTTCGATAGATAAGGTATTGAATGTTCTGGCCGCAGCCAGTCATTTTAACTATACCATAAAAAATAAAGAGATAATTATTCGCTAAAATAAGATATGAAAGGAACCAGTATGTATTGAGTGTAAAAGAGCTTCCCCATTCAAAGAACAGGGAAGCAATATTTGATGCCATTATAACCGCATGCTTTTCGACGACAAAGCGGTAAAATGATAAGAAAAAAATTAACAATTATTCCGGTTTTACCGGGCAAACCATTAATGCACAAATTTATGCAAAAAGGATTACATCCTACAATTAAGTTTATTATGAGATGTTCATGTATGCTTTTAATAGCGCAGTTTACTTTTATAGGTGTACTGCTGGCAGGGAATGTTCACAGTCAGAATCTGGACAAGGTGATTGCCATTAAACTGGAGCATGCCAGTGTGAAAGAGAGCCTATTGGACATACAAACCAGAAGCGGAATCAAGTTTGTATTGCCAGAAAAACTGATAAAGGACCTTGATCAAAAGATCACCATCAATTCTGATAATGCTACAGTAAAGTATTTGATTGAAAAAGTATTGGAATCGACCAACCTTGAATATAAAATTGTTGAGGGATATGTTGTGATTAATGTCAAGCCCGTTCCACAGGAGCCGGGTAAATTATCGGGTCATGTTGTTGATGAAGAAGGCAAATCTTTACCTGGCGCTACCATAAGGGTAATTGAAACAGGTCAGACCGTTCAAAGTGATCCAAATGGAAATTATACACTGGCGCTTAAACCGGGAAATTATACTTTGGAAATCAGCTATATTTCTTTCCGTTCTCAGAGAATGAGCAATGTGACTGTCAAAGAAGGAAAAATCACCGCTCTTGATTTTTCAATGCAGCTGGCAGATAACAAGCTGACTGAGGTTGTTGTAAGTTATGGTAAACAGAAGCGCAGAGAGATTACTGGTGCGATAGCTACTATTGATGCATCTACTCTTCAGGATATGCCTGTAACTCAGTTTGCACAGCAACTGCAAGGGAAGGTTGCGGGTGTACAGATTGCCCAAACAAGTGGCCAGCCTGGCCGTGGTATCGGTTTTATCATTCGTGGGGCTGCTTCTTTTTATTCCAGTAATCAACCGCTCTTTGTGATAGATGGTACGCCGATTACAGGTAGCATTAACAATATCAATCCGGCAGAAATAGAAAGCTATAGTTTTCTTAAAGATGCATCGGCAACAGCATTATATGGTTCCAGAGCAGCTAATGGAGTGGTACTCATCACCACCAAACATGCAAAACCAGGACAGTCAAAAATTGAGTTTTCCAGCTATTATGGTCTGCAGAAGATCCATACCGGTAAACTCCCAAAGATGATGAACGCAAGAGAGTTTGCCACCTTTATGAAAGAACGTGCTGAAGATGGATTGAAATATGAACCGGGCTATACGGTTTCTCCTGATTATCATGCAGCTTACGACAACCCTGATCAATATGGCGAAGGGACAAACTGGTTTAAGCTTTTGAGTAGAACGGCTCCCATCCAGAGTTACGATTTAACCATTCAATCTGCAAGGGAACATTCTTCCTCAACTGTAATAGCGGGGTATCAGGAGCAACAGGGAGTATTGATCAATACAGGAACCAAATTATTCTCCTTACGTTTTAATCAGGATTTTACTTCAGAAAACAACAAACTTAAACTCGGTTTTAACCTGGCACCAAGTTACAGGATAGATCATAACAACAGGTTAAACAGTGATGGTGTTGGTGGTTATTTCGAAAGATTTTTTGAAGCAAGTCCACTTTCAGACCCATATCTTGAAGATGGCAGTTATAATCGCAATGTGGCCTCTCCGGGAATGGTAGCATATATTAATCCCCTGGCAACTTATGAACTTACTAACGACGATTATAAGACTACACGCATATTAGGTAATGCTTACCTTAATTATGAATTTTTGCCCGGATTGAGTATAAAAACCAATTTAGCCGGTGATAAAGGTGCCGAAACGCGTAAATATTTCCAATCTGGATTGGTTACGGGAACACAGGGACAAACTACCGGCACAAGTTCCTCAATTGATAATGGCTCATGGACAGCAGAAGGAAACCTGGTTTACAACAAAACCTTTTTAAAAGACCATAACATTGAGGCTCTGGTAGGTTATTCTGCTCAGGAATTTAGTACTTACAGCAACACTTTAACAGGCTTGGGTTTTGCCAGCGACGACATTGAGTATCTTAACGCGGCTACCAGTATTACCGGCGGTAGTGGGGCCGGTTCTTACTCAATGCTTTCTACAATTGGACGCTTAAACTACAACTATAAAGGGAGATATCTTTTTTCTGCGGCATTTAGACGTGATGGTTCTTCAAAATTCGGGATCAACAAACAGTGGGGAAGTTTCCCTTCTGTATCTGCAGGATGGATAGTGAGCGACGAATCGTTTATGCAAAATGTAACTGCTATTGATTTTCTGAAACTGAGAACCAGTTACGGGATTACCGGAAATAACTTTTTTGCCGGAAACTACGATTCGCAGGCTACCATAGGTACATATTA
Source organism: uncultured Pedobacter sp. (assembly GCF_946479715.1). Next base: position 8,986 of record NZ_CAMLHF010000098.1, read on the forward strand.
TTACAATTTCAATAATGTGATCACACAGGGGCAAACCATCAACCGTTTACCAAATAAGGAGCTAAGATGGGAACGTAACAAGCAATTTGATATAGGACTGGAATTAGGTATATTGGATAACCGCATCAGTTTTACTTATGATTATTATCGTAAATTAACTGATGGACTGATTCAACAACGTGACATCCCAAATTCATCTGGTTTTAGTAAAATCATTTACAATGTAGGAGAACTTAAGATGTGGGGGCATGAATTCTCAATAAGTTCCAAAAATCTTACAGGTGATTTCAAATGGAATACGAATCTGAACTTGTCATTCGACAGAAACCTAATCACTAATTTGGTTGACCCTGGTTACATCCGCAGAAACGTGACTACAAGTTCAGATTATTTCCGTCAGCAGGTGGGACATCACCTTGGTGAGTTTTATGGTTTCGTTTTCGAAGGTTTGTACAAAGATGCTGCTGATTTAGCTAATTCTGCAAAATATTTAAGCACGCCTTCAAAACCAAATGGCAATTCAGACATTGGTACCATTAAGGTTAAAGACATCAATGGTGATGGAGTAATTGATGATGTGAACGACCGTACTTTTATAGGTGACCCAACGCCAACATTTACGGGTGGCTTGGTCAATAGTTTTAAGTATAAAAACTTTGACCTGAACATTGATATGACCTTTTCTGTTGGAGGCAAGATTTTAAATGCTGCCAAATGGGCTTATCAGACAAATATGGATGGATCCAGGATATTGCTTGCTTCGGCAGCCGACCGCTGGCGTTCAGAGGAGAACCCAGGATCGGGAGTTTATCCGCGCACTAAATCTGGTACAACTGCAATGGGCAGACAAGTGAATACACAATGGATAGAAAATGGTTCTTATCTAACAGCTAAAAATATATCGCTGGGTTATACTGTGCCTTTAAAGAATTTGATGCTTAGAAACTTAAGGGTATTTGCATCTGTTCAGCAAGCTTTCATATTGACTGGATATTCGGGTATGAATCCAGAAATAAATGTGGGTGGTTCTGACCCTACCCTTGGGGTTGGTGTGGATGAAAATGCGTATCCAATACCAAGAACCTTCTCCTTTGGAATCTCAACTACATTTAAGTAACTATTAATCCTGAAAAAATGAAAAAGATATATATACTAATTGCCTTGTTTTGTTTAACCATATCCTGTAAAAAAGATTTTATCAGGTTATCACCTGAAGATTCTTATACAGATGGTGTGTTTTATAAAACAGAGCAACAATTCAGATCGGCTGTTGTAGCTGCTTACGCTCCACTCAGAGATGTTTTAGTGAATGATTATTTTACTTCAGAAATGCACTCTGATAACACCATTTATCAACCGATTCCAGGCAATAGGGGTACCTCAATTGTCGAACGGGAAAATATTTCGGATTTTACCAGTACCTCTACAAATGCTTATGTAGCCGCCACCTGGCAGCATAGTTACACCAGCATTTCGCGTTGTAATATTATTATTGAAAGACTTAAAGGATCAGATTTAAGTGACGCAGTAAAGGTTAGTCTTGATGGACAGGCTAAGTTTTTAAGGGCTTTGAATTATTTCAAATTTGTTCGTTTATATGGTGGGGTTCCGCTATTCCTTGAAGAAGTAACTACTGCTGATGAAGCATTCAAAGCTCGTTCTACAGAAGCGGAGGTTTACGCCCAGATTATTGCTGATGCAAAAGATGCCGTGAGTGAACTTCCTAAGCCTGGTAAATTCCCTCAAACAGGCGAGGCTACCAAAGGTGCTGCTGCCATGTTATTGGCAGAAGTTTATGCGGTACAAAAAAAATGGGGAGACGCTGAAACACTCTTAAAGGATCTGCCTGCAATGGGATACGATTTGAACCCAAATTATGAAGATACTTTTAAGCCTGTTAATAAAAATGGTAAGGAATCAATTTTTGAGATCCAGTTCCTTGGGGGCTCGCTAACAGGTGCTACACCTAATGTGCTTCCTATTCATTTCTTGCCTAGAAGTAAGGATACAAAATTGTTGACCGGCATTTCCATTGATAATACGGGGGCAGGAGGCTGGAATACGCCAAGTGATGATCTGATCAAAGACTTTGAAGCTGGAGATAAACGCCTGGATGCTTCAATTGGTATTGCCGAAGGAACTTATGATGCCAGTAGTTATTTCCGCTACACGGCTGTTAAAAGCGTAATTAATTATGTTCCTGAATCAGGAAAAGTAGGGGTGCCTTATATCAAGAAATACCTGCATTCGCCACTTGAAGCGACAACCGGATCTAGTGATGATTTCCCAATCTATCGTTTTTCGGACGCTTTACTATTACTATCTGAAGTCTTGAACGAACAAGGTAAATCGTCTGAGGCGCTGGCCCCTTTGAACAGAGTAAGAAAAAGAGCGGGACTTGCTGATTTTACAAATACAGATGCCGGGCTGCTTAGGGAGAAAATTTTTCATGAAAGAAGGGTTGAGCTGGCTTTTGAAAACCATAGGTGGACAGATTTACTTAGAAGTGGTAAGGCTTTAACAGTAATCAATGCTTTTGGAGTGAAGATCAGACAGCAACTTCCTTTTCTTTCTTCTGATGCATATGCGATTGACAACCATCAATTATTGTTCCCAATACCCCAAAATGAAGTAGGATTAAACCCTAAAATCGTTCAGAATCCAGGCTATTTTTAATACTGCTTAAACTAAATTTTATCATGATTATACTTCAAAAAGATATTTTAAAAAAGGGTTTCTGTTTCTTCTTAATCGGACAAATGGTTTTGACCACCAGCGCTATCAATATTGCCGGTAAACAAAAACAAGTTGCCGAAAGCGAGGATGAGTTTTCAATTGCGGTAATTCCTGATACCCAATATTATACTTCAGAGAAAAATGGAGGCAAAAAGGAGATGTTTTCTGCACAGACTAAATGGATAGTCAAAAATGCAGCGAAGGAGAACATCAAATATGTAATCCATTTAGGTGATATCTCTGATGATGGCGAGAAATTTCCTCAGCAATGGGTAAATGCATCTGAGTCTATGTACCTTCTGGAAAAACCCCAGCCAGGCTATCCACAAGGCATCCCTTATGGTATGGCTGTAGGGAACCATGATCAGACGAAAAGCCAGTATCCTTTGAGTGGCAAAACAGATCAGTACAACAAATATTTTGGGATCTCTCATTTTAAAGACAAAAAATGGTACGGCGGTCACTATCAAGACAACAACGATAGCCACTTCGATCTTTTTGAAGGCGGAGGTGTTAAATTTATCAGCATCTTTCTAGAATATGACTCTTATGGAGAGGATATTGAAGGCATGAACAAATGGGCCGCCGGGATACTCGAGAAATACAGCGACCGCAAGGCTATTCTGGTTAGTCATTCCATAATTCATTTTAATAAAACAAAGGGGACTAATGAAAAAGGTTTTCCGAAATTTTCAAAACAGGCACAGCGTGTGTTTGATCGCTTAAAAAGTTATCCAAATGTTATGATGACTTTATCAGGTCATGTGGGTGATAATGGTGAAGGTTACCGTCAGGATGGTTACGCAGGAAACATCATTAAGTCGTTTTTATCTGATTACCAAAGTCGCCCAGATGGGGGGCACGGATTGATGCGCTTAATGAAATTTTCAAAATCAAAAGATTTGATTAGCGTACGTACTTTTTCACCTTATACAGGTGAAGAAGAAAAAGACGCAGATAGTGAGTTTACATTACCATGGCTGCACCATAGTAATGTAGCCCGCTATCAGGATTACAATAACGATCAAACTACTGACATAGCTTTCTTTACGAATGGGGTATGGAAAATTGCAGGACAAAAAGATGTAAAATTCGGAAACGAAGGAGACATCGCTGCTCCGGCTGATTATAATGGTGATGGAAAAACTGACCTGGCAGTGTTCCGACCATCAGAAGGTAAATTCTATCTGGAGAGTGGAAAGGTAGTACGCCTTGGGCAGAAGGGTGATATTCCGGTATGCGGAGATTACGACGGAGACGGCTTTGCAGATTTTGCAGTTTATCGTCCATCTACGCTTACTTGGTATTTTGATGGTCTTGACAGTATCGTTTTTGGCCATAAAAATGGGATTCCTGTTCCAGCAGATTATGACGGAGATGGAATACTGGATGTCGGCATATTCCGCACAGATAATTCTTTATGGCAAACAAGCCTTGGTAACATCCCATTGCAGGTAAAGCATATCCCAGGTGATATTCCTGTTCCCGGTGATTATGACGGTGATGGGAGGGCTGAAATGGCTGTGTTTCGTCCTTCTACCGGAGAGTGGATCATTGATCGGTTTAATCAATCTATAAAATTGGGTAAGGAAGGAGATCTTCCCGTCCCAGGGAATTACTTTAAAGATGGTAAAACCTATCCCGCAGTATACAGGGATGGTAAAATTTATCTTCAAAACAATCACACTATTGAGGCAAATCAGGGCAAAGCAACAGAGCTAATAATTGCCAGATGATGTGCAAAGTAAAGTAACTAATAAAAGGTCAGCTGTTTCCTATAGCTGACCTTTTTACTTTTACTGCGATCAAGAATTTTCTTTAAGCATATACTACTTCAAATCCTCCATACATCGCCATTTCGGCGGAATGATTAACTGTGAGTTTTAATTTCATTCTTTCAATTAGCTCCTTGGCCAAGCTGATAATCAACAAAAAAACATCAAAAATATTTTTATTCTGCTACAAAGTCATAAAAAGAGCACTATGACAAAATAAGCTCGGAAACTGACAACATTAAGATAGAATAATGATATAAAAAGTGGCTTATTTGTCTCACCAAATATAAGAACGGCTAAAATGAGAATGATTATTTACCTAATCGTACTAAGTAGTACCCTGTTTCAATATTATTCAAATAAAGCGAGAGTAATAGGCAGAAATGCATTCAAAATAACTCCCCATAAGGCTAAAATTCTATTTCTGGGTAATGAAATACGCATTGCAATTTAATTAACCTTTAAATCTATAAATCTCTAACCAAAAAAAATCATGCACAGAAAACTACTTAAGGTATTCCATGGAAGTGGAATCCAGGCTAAGGGTATACGTTGGTATCCTAAACCAAAATTAAAATTTCTAATGGCAGTGATGGCCCTTTTTACATCAGTAAATGCTTTCTCTCAAATCATGATATCTGGCAAGGTCACAGATGATGAAAATAAACCTTTAGTTTCCGTTACGGTTACTTTAAAAGGGGGCAATGGGGGTACTCAGACCGACGCTAATGGAAACTATACTATAAATGCTCCTACACCAGGTTCAGTACTTATTTTTCGATACATTGGATTTAAAAATCAAGAATTCACGGTAAACGATCGGAAAATCATTAATGTCCGTATGGTTGCTGCTGTTGGAGAAGACCTGGATGAAGTTGTTGTTGTTGCATATGGTACGCAAAAGAAAGCAACAGTGTCTGGGGCGATCAGCACTTTACAGGCCTCTGATATTGTCCGGTCGCCTTCTGTGGCCGCTACAAGTGCTTTGGCCGGAAAAATTCCTGGCGTAACTGCGCGTACCACTGACGCCCGACCAGGAAATGGTGCTAATTTACAAATCCGAAACCTGGGAAATCCTTTATATGTTATTGATGGGGTAGCATATAGTACCAGTAATGGTACTGATGGGTTTGGTCTAAATACAGGTATTTCGGGGGTTAATGCATTTAACCAGCTTGGAATAGATGATATTGAGAGCATAACAGTACTTAAAGATGCCTCTGCTTCCATATATGGTTTGGCCGCGGGGAATGGCGTGGTATTGGTAACCACTAAAAAGGGAAAAAGAGGTGACAAATCTACTTTCGGACTTTCCAGCTATTATGGTTTCCAAAATTTCTCCCGTTATCCTTATCCTGGAAATGCAGGACAATACGTAAGAGGCCGTTTAGAATCTGAACAAAATCTTGGACGTAATCCGGCGGATCTCTATTCTCCGCAAGAATTAGCCAAATGGGAAGCAGGAACAGAACCCGGTTATCAAAATAACGATTATTATGCTTTTATTGTAAGGGACAACGTTCCACAACAATTTATAACAGCAAATGCTTCGGGTGGATCTGATAAATCTACCTATTACTTATCTCTGGGTCATATTAATCAGGAAGCTGCACTTAAAGATTTCAATTTTAACCGGACAAATCTTCAGGCTAATATTTCCAGTACTGTCTTAAAAGGTTTCACGGTTGGAGCCCAAATCAGCGGCAGGATAGAAAACAGGCATAATGTAGGAGTTCCGGGATTGGACGATTACTTTAATCCTTTACTCAGCATTGGCAGTATGTGGCCTACAGAAACAGCTTACGCTAACAACAACCCTTTATATATTAATCAAACACACAATGTAAACGTTAATCCTGCAACTTATTCAAAGGATATAACCGGTTATATTGACAACATTACCAGAGGAGCTGGTGCGAAATTAAATGCACAGTACGAGTTTGGATTTGGCTTAACTGCAAAGGCATTGTATTCGTATGATTATAGTAATGAAGACTTTGATGGTTTTGAATATACCTATCCTGCATATATTTATGATGCAGCCACAGACACCTACAATGACAGAGCTCCAAACGGTGCGTTATATGGTAACCAAAATCCATGGAGAGAAAGACATAAGAGAAATGTTGTAGCCAAATTTGCACAGTTTCAATTAAACTATACCAAACAAATAAAAGATCACTCTTTAGGTGCTTTGGTTGCATTTGAACGCAAAGATGCTACTAATGATTACCTGGCATTACACTCTGTTCCGCCAAACAACATTATTCCAACGCAGGTATTTGCTGATTTGGATTACATAGGTGATTCACATTATGAAGAGGCTTTTGAAGGATATGCGATGAGGTTAAATTACGATTACAAGAAAAAATACCTTGTTGAGGCTGTTGGCAGATATGATGGCTCATTTCTTTATCGTTCGGGCAGTCGTTTTGGATTTTTTCCTGGCGTATCTGTAGGCTGGCGTATTTCGGAAGAAAGTTTTTTTAAGAAGATCTTTTCTAAAAGTATTAATGACCTAAAATTCAGAGCGTCTTATGGCGAGACCGGAACATCTTTACAAGATGGCGGTGGTAATTATTATTCACCTAATCCTTTCGCGTATTTGGGCGGATATAACGTTAACGCCGGAAATGCGGTATTTGACGGTACATTTTATAATGGTGTAGCACCAAGAGGGTTGCCTACTACCGTTATTTCATGGTTAACCAATAAAACATCGAACGTTGGTGTGGACTTTACCATATTCAAACATTTTACGGGACAATTTGATTTATTCAGACGCAAACGTTCGGGCTTTCCTGCTCCTCGCTATGATGTAGTATTGCCAAACGAAGTAGGGTATAGTTTGCCACCCGAAAATTTAAATTCAGATGTTACTCAGGGATTTGATGGTTTAATTACTTATAGCAGCTCAATTGGTAAGGTTGATTTTTCAATCGGTGGTAACGCAACATTCGGCAGAACTAAGGACGACTATATATACAAACCACGTTTTGGCAATTCTTACGATCAGTATAGAAACGATAGAACTGGCCGCTGGCAAAATGTGAACTGGGGTCATCATATTTTAGGAAGATTCCAGTCTGAACAACAAATTAATGACTACCCGGTTAACATAGATGGACAAGGTAACAGAACGCTTTTACCCGGTGATTTAATTTACGAGGATTTAAATGGTGATGGTATTATCAACGCCATGGATATAAAACCTATTGGATATGCAGAAGGTGCTTTGCCTTATTTTAATTACGGCATAAACGGGCGTATTACCTGGAAAGGCATATCACTTGCATTTGATCTGATGGGCGCAGGTATGCAAACCTATTTTAGAGATTGGGAATTGAAATTTCCATTTCAAAATAATGGAAACTCGCCTGCTTATATGTTAACCGATCGTTGGCACAGAGAAGATCCATATAACCCTAATAGTCAATGGATCCCAGGAACATATCCTGCATTAAGGAAGGACAACACCGGACTATCTGTTTTTACCAGCCCACTTAGTGGTAATAACCGAAATGATTTCTGGACAACCAATATCCGTTATTTAAGACTTAAAAATCTGGAATTGGGTTATTCTTTCTCTAAAACCCTATTGCAAAAAGTAAATATCTCTGCCTTAAGAATCTATGTTAATGGCTCAAATCTGTTCTCTTTCGACAATGTAAAGAAATATGAAATTGACCCTGAGATTTCAGCGGGCAATGGATTGGTTTATCCTCAACAAAAGATCTATACACTAGGGCTTAATTTAACACTATAGTATCATGAAAAATATATCAAAATATATAATATTCAGCTTAGTTCTCCTGCTAAGTTTTAGCTCCTGTAAAAAGAATTATTTGGAAAGGGAGCCAACTACGATCGTTACAGACGATCAATTATGGAAAGATCCAAAACTAATAATAGGACTGCTTGCAAATTATTATAACCGGATTCCTACTGATATGGGTTTAACCGATCAGGCAGGTTCACAATGGAGAAACATGGCTGATTACGATGATGCCATGTGGTCAGGTTTCTCCAATGAAGAGGGAAGGAACAATATAGTGAGCTACGACAGAGGCCGCTGGAGACTATACGATTATGGCTTTGTTCGTGATCTTAATCTAGCTATAGAAAACGTAGATAAATTTGGTGCTGCAACGCTTAGTGCGGTTCAAAGAATTCAATTGAAAGCAGAATTCAGATTTATCAGGGCTTATCTTTATTTTGAAATGGTAAAAAGGATGGGAGGAGTTCCATTAATTACCACTCAATTAATCTATAATTTTGAAGGAGATCCTACTTATCTGCAGCAACCCCGCGCAAAAGAGGCAGAAGTATATGATTTCATTGCTTCTGAGCTTGATGCGGTTAAAAATGATATCGCTAATGATGGCAGTAAAGGGAGAGCAAATAAGTATACCTGCATGGCATTGAAGAGCAGGGCAATGCTATATGCTGGCTCCATTGCCAAATATAATGCTTTGCTAACCCCAACTATAACTACAACCGGAGGAGAGGTAGGTATACCTGCATCCAGAGCTGATGAATACTTTCAAAAATCATTGGAAGCTTCTAAAGAAGTTATAGCGGGTCCGTATGCCTTATATGCAAGCAACCCAAATCTGGGAGAAAATTTTTACGAGGCTGTTGTAAAGAAAACAAATAATCCGGAGGTGATCTTTGTACGCGATTTCCTGACAACTAAAGCTAAAAAACACGGATTTACTTACGATAATATTGCCCGGGGCATACGAGAGGACAACTTAAGTTCGTCCAATATTACGCCTTCACTAAATCTGGTAGAAAATTATGAATATCTTGATGGGTCTGAGGGTAAACTTAAAACCAGAAATGCTGGCAACACTGATTATATATATTATGATCGTACCACCGATATATTTGCCGGCAAAGATGCAAGGCTATATGGAACAATAATTTTCCCTGGCGCACCATTTAAAGGCTTAACAGTTGATATGCAGGCTGGTGTTATGGTATGGAATGCTGCTACAAGTTCATATCAAACAGTTGAAGGCCCCGATCTCGGAACAAACTATACAGATAACAAACCCCTAATTGCCGCTTCTGGACCGCATAGGTCTATCCAGGAGGTATCAAACACAGGCTTCTATCTTCGCAAGTATATAGATGCAAATGGCGGAGCCTCTACAAGGGGGATTCAAAGTGATGTTTGGTGGGTATGGTTCCGCTTAGGAGAAATATATCTGAACGCGTCTGAAGCCGCATTTGAACTCGGCCAAACAAACGATGCCTTAACCTATGTAAATTTAATTCGGCAGCGTGCTGGTTTCGGTACAAACAGCCTGACAAGCGCAACCCTAACCATTAATAAAATTAGAAATGAGCGCAGAAATGAATTGGCGTTTGAGGATCATCGTTTATGGGATTTAAAGCGCTGGAGGCAGGCTGACAAAGTTTGGACCGGTAATTCAGATAGTCCTGATGCAGTAGTATCAGCCTTGTATCCATACCGTATAATTCGCCCTGGAGACGCAGCCCGAGACGGTAAATATGTATTCGTAAAAATGACTGCTCCCAGGTTTAGGTCGCCACGTTTTTTCCAGGTTTTTAATTACTACTCATCTTTTGATCAGAATGTAATAAACAACAATCCAAAAATTGTTCAAAATCCATTTAATTAATCAAGTTATGAAAATGAAAGTATATATATATTCATTGCTGTTTATCATTGCAG
>NZ_CAMLHF010000099.1 GCF_946479715.1 uncultured Pedobacter sp.
GTTTATTTGGGCGTTCTGAATTGACGCAGTAATGTCTATCTGATCTAAACTGTCACCAAAAGCAAATTCTCTTCTGTCTGCATTTTTCTCTTCACCAATACCTGATATATTAGTGTTGTGGTTGCCCTTCCCAGCTTTTTTTAATTGACCAAATATCTCTTCAAGGGCCGATTTACGTATGGTTTGTTCTGTTTTAGCGGTTATACTTAAGTCGCCATTTGCCGGGTTCTCTTTCAAATAACCTTTTTCCTTAAGGTCATCAATAAAATCGCCCATCCCATATTCATTATTTGTGAACTTGTATTTCTTGTCCAGCTCGTTCATCCAGGCCAATGCCTCCCCGGCATCGCCTGCCGTATAATTCAATAGCTGGGTGAAAAGCTTAAGCAATTCATCAAAGCCACCTTTCGGTAAATCATCGGGTTGGAAATTAGAAAAATGGAAACCTCTCATATATTCATTATAAACGAATTATCGAAGGTAAAAGTTTGAGGTGTTAATAATGTTATCCAGTTGTAAAAATACCTCACACAGAGAAGTTGCGGCAGCCTATTTAGGGCTGCCGTTTGCTAATGCTCTCTCAGCTCTTTTTATTGCCAGGCGTTCTCTCCATTTAGCGTAAGGAGCTTTAAATGCCATTTTTAAAATACTATCAACACCTCCTTTAATAGCAAGGTTAAATACACTCTGGGCCTTTCTGGTAATTGAAGCATCCCATGCTCTTAAACTTAATGAAAAAGAGCCGTCAAGATATTTCATCCAATGCCACATACCTGTAGGCATAAACAGAGTGTCGCCGTGTTCAAGAAAAACTTCATAACCTTCAACTCCCTTAAGTGCAGGGAATTTCTCGAAATCAGGATTGGCTACGTCATAATCTTCTAATGCATAGGTTGCATTAGGGATACAGTACAAGCGCTTTTTCCATTTATTATCAAAAAGGATAATGTGTTTTCTTCCGCCAAAGTGGGTATGGAAAAGGTGAGGTAAATCTATATCGTAATGTAAAAAGGTAACAGAGTTCGATCCTCCAAAAAACATTGCAGGCATGCTTTCAATAAAGCCCCCCATTAAATCTTTAGGAATAACAATATCATTTACCAGGTTAGGAACATGTTTAAACAGGTTGAAAAAAAAGATTCTCAGTTCTGTTGGTTTGGACGTAATAAGATCAAGGTAATCTCCAAATTTCATCTCCGCTACAGATGCATTAATCGGTTTTGACGGATCTGCTTTAGAATTGTCCATCAAACTAACCTTTAGATCTCCTCCTATTTCTTTTAAATAGTCGGTTGTCCACTTTTCTCTTGCCGGCCATGTTTTAGTAAGTCCTTTAATGATTAAAGGACGTCTGGCATCTAAATAATTTTTTTTAAAATCAGCGGGGCTGATGCTCTCAACGGTATCTACCGGCTTTAAAATAAAACTCATAAGTTTTAATGATAAGATACTTGTTAACGGCGAAATGCCTGTTTACCGACCTTATTTAGAACAAACTTAGATAAAAAAATCCTTCTCTTCATAACGTCATTCTTAATTTATTTCATAAGCAGGATTTATTATTTCATAGCTGCTCTTCCAAATAAATTAAGATTAGATCATTATTAATAGGGTTGCTGACTGGCAAGTGCTCTGTTTGCTCGTTTGATAGCCAGATTTTCTTTCCAGGTCATGTACTTCTCTCTGAAATTAGCTTTCATAAAATCATCAAACTTACGCTGAAGGGTAAGATTGTATAAACTTTTAGCCTTAACGAATAATGATTTATCCCATGCTCTTAAGCTAATAGAGAAAGACCCGTCAAGGTATTTCATCCAATGCCAGTAACCTGTGGGCATAAATAAGGTGTCGCCATGTTCCAAAAATGCCTCAACGCCTTTAACACCTTCCAGCGCCGGAAATTTATCAAAGTCTGGCTTTTCAACATCATAGTCCTCCAATGCATAAGTAGCATATGGGATTTGATAAAGACGCTCTTTCCATTTGTTTTCAAAAAGGATCACATGTTTGCGGCCATTAAAGTGGGTATGAAAAATATGAGCAAGATCTATATCGTAATGCAAAAAAGTAACTGAACCTTTTCCACCAAAAAACATGTTTGGGTAGCTGTCCAGAAAACCGCCCATCAATTCTTTTGGTGTACGATAGTCCTCCAGTAGTTTAGGGGCTTGTTTAATGGGGTCAAACAAGAAAATGCGCAGATCCGTAGGTGTGTTTCTAATTAACTCTATATAGTCTGCAAACTTCATTTCAGCCGCCGATGCATTAATTGGTTTTGAAGGATCAGCTTTAGAGCTGTCATATAATGGAACAGTCCTATCGCCGACAACAGATTTCATGTAGTCTAAATTCCACTTACCATATGCAGGCCAAGCCTTCGACATATTTTTTATAATTAGTGGTTTGCGGGCGTTCAAGTAGTTCTTTTCGAATTCCTCTTTGGAAATATCATTAACGATATCGATTGGTGATAAGTCAAACTTCATGTTAATTCAATATTAAGACAAAGCAAAATTATAGAAAAACGATAGTGAAGGGAATTGATGATATTAAAAATTAAAAAAACCTGACAAAACAAAAAAGCTGGTGCTTTTTAATTACACCAGCCATATTGATCACCACCCTAAAGTCTTAGTCGAATGAAATTTTCAACGCTTTAACTACATATACGATCAAATTTTAATAACGGATTTCTCTATTTCATAATAAGTTTATATGCTGATTAATCTTTTTGACGTTTTAATTGTCATACCAATATAATCCAACAAGGCAATTATGAAAACATCAATTAAGATCCTCTTCTCTTTTGTATTTGTTTTGTTCTTTATCACGCTATGCTCTTCTTTTCAAAAGGGACCAGGTGCTGTAAAATTGAAATTTCCTTACAGGCAAGCAGGACTAAGTGAACGACAGGCCGCGGAACACCTGTTAAGCAGATTTACTTATGGCCCTAAGACTGGAGACGTAGATCGTGTTCTGAAAATAGGTTTGGAGAAATGGTTTATGCAACAGCTGGAAGGCGACTTACAGGATGAAGAGCTTGATAAAATGTTAACCCAATTTGACGATATCAATTTAAGTAATACTGATGTTGAGAATAAATATCCCAGATCAGCAAGAGTATTGCGTATGGCGATTAAAGATGGATCTATAGATAAGGATTCGGTGAATAAAGGAAATCAGGCAGCATATAAAAAGCAGATTAAAGATTATATGGAAATGAACGGACTAAAGCCCCAGCAAGAGCTATATCGTCAGTTTATTAACCAGAAAATTTTAAGAGCGGCTTATACGAACAATCAGTTACGTGAGTTGCTTACCGATTTTTGGTTCAATCACTTTAATGTTTCTTTAACCAAAAACCAATGCGCTTCATTTGTTCCTGCTTTTGAACGGGATGTGGTGAGACCCAATGTAACTGGCAAGTTCAACGACTTGCTGTTGGCTACGGCTAAGTCTCCTGCAATGCTTATCTATCTGGATAATTTTAGTAGCAGCGGGCAGCCTATTACAACAACCAGAAAGGATTCTGTACAAACAAAAGGTGGCAATAAGATTAGGAAAGCTCAGGCTAAAAAGAAACAGGGGGGGCTGAATGAAAATTATGCCCGTGAAGTAATGGAATTGCATACACTTGGCGTGGATGGCGGGTATACTCAGACTGACGTAACGCAGGCAGCAAAGGTATTAACCGGCTGGACTATTGCTCCAATGGGTGAAGATGGATATGGTGCGGGAATGAAGAAATTGATAGATAATATAGGAGAGGCGAATCTGGAGAAAAGAGGCTTTGTACATCAGGGAGATTTTTTATTTGTACCTACCCGACATGATAATGGAGAGAAAACAGTGCTTGGTAAGCGATTCCCCGGGAATGGTGGGTATGAGGAAGGCGTAGCTCTATTAACCATGCTTGCCCATCATCCTTCTACTGCAAAGTTCATCTCAAAAAAGATTGCAACAAGATTTGTGAGTGATCAACCATCTCCACAGCTCATAGATAGAATGGCAAAAACATTTAGTAAAACAGATGGAGATATAAAACAGGTAATGATCACTATGGTTTCTTCTCCAGAGTTCTGGAAGGTTGATGCTTTAAGGGAAAAAACAAAGTCTCCATTTGAACTGGCTATTAGCGCAGTACGAAGTTTAGATGCTCAAATTACACAACCATATCAGTTGTTTAGCTGGATCAATAAAATGGGACAAAAGATGTACTATTATCAGGCGCCAACAGGATTTCCAGATAGGGGCCAATATTGGATTAACACCGGAGCATTATTAAATCGAATGAATTTTGGTTTGGCACTTGCTTCACAGCGCATTCCAGGAATAAAGGTTGATTTGGCCGCTCTAAACAACAATCATGAACCCGAAAGTGCTGAGGCAGCTTTAACAACATACAGCAAGATCATTATGCCCGAACGGAATCTTGATGCTACCATAAAGCGATTGAAGCCTATGCTTAAGGATCCTGATTTAAATAAAAAAGTAGAAATAGCTGCTGAGAAAACAACTCCTTTAACATCGAATGTTGACAACACCGAAGCTATGGGAGGCATTAAAAAGAGTAGAACAATTAAAAAAGAAGATACGAAGAATTCAGAATTAGCTCAGGTAGTAGGTGTAATTCTTGGTTCTCCGGAATTCCAGCGTAAATAGATTTAAAATAACTATTATGACATCAAGAAGGGGATTTTTAAAAGCGGGAGGCCTTGCTTTATTTGGAATAGGAATGGGTGGAGTGCCAGGTTTTCTCACCGATGCTGTTGCTGGAATAAAGCAACCTGGCCTTTTTGAAAGAAGGAAAACACTCGTTTGCATTTTTCAGCGGGGAGCTATGGATGGGTTAATGGCAGTAACCCCTTTCACAGATGAATATTTAAAAACGGCAAGACCCTCCCTGTTTATGTCCGCTGCTAAAACTTCTGCAAATAAACCGTTAATAGATTTGGATGGCCGTTTTGGATTACACCCTTCAATGAGTGCTTTTGAACAGGTATTCAGAGAAAAAAGAATGGGAATAGTACATGGTATTGGTTCTCCAAATAATACACGCTCTCATTTCGATGCACAGGATTACATGGAATCAGGTACACCTTTTAAAAAGAGCACAGAAAGTGGATGGTTAAACAGAGCCGTTGGTTTGCTTGGACATGATGGAGGAACACCACTCAGAGGGGTTAGCTTAACTTCATCTTTGCCAAGATCTTTTTATGGCAATAATCCAGCGGTAGCCATTAGCAGTCTGCGAGATTTTAACATTCAAATGAGAGGCAATGTTAACGGCACAAACATGGCTGCAAAAAGCTTTGAAGATCTTTATGATCAAACTTCCTCTGGTCTATTAAAGGAAACTGGGAAAGAGAGCTTTGAAGCTATAAAAATGCTTCAAAAAACAGATGTAAAAAATTATAAACCTACTAACGGAGCTGCATATCCCAACTCGGCTTTAGGAAATTCTTTAAAGCAGATTGCGCAGCTAATCAAAATGAATGTAGGAATGGAGGTTGCATTTGCTGAATCAGGAGGGTGGGATACTCACTTTAACCAGGGAAGAGAAACTGGAATCTTTGCAAGAAATGTAAATGATCTTAGTGAAAGTATCATGGCTTTTTGGACAGACATAGATACCCTACAAGATGACGTAACGGTTATGACCATGACTGAGTTTGGCCGAACAGTAAAACAAAACGGAACCGGAGGGACAGATCATGGCAGGGCTTCCTGCAACTTTATTCTTGGAAATGGAGTAAAGGGAGGATTAGTACATGGTATTGTAAATCCCCTTGCAATTGAAAACCTTGAGGACGGAAGAGATCTTGCTGTTACTACAGATTTTAGAGCTGTGTTTAGCGAGGTTGCCGATAAGCATTTAAGAATTAATAATGATAAAGTGCTGTTCCCAGACTGGACTGGCTCAAAAATAGGAGTGATGAGTTAATAAGGGTGTTTAAAACTTAATTTAAACACCCTTATAGGCCTTAAGGCAGTTTTTTAAAATCAATTTCAGGATGTTCTTTTCCAGATGGTTTCCTTTGTAAAGGAGTTTTTATCGGAGTGAAATCATTAAAAAAGCCACAATTCTTTAAAAAGAATGACGAATCTTCTGTTCCTCCTGCATAATCCTTCCTATAATTCTCTCTTGCGGTGGCATCAGCTGTAAATGTTGCTGCGGTAACTTCATGCCAATTACCTTCAGAATCAATGGCCCATTGATTTTTATATTTTGCTTTGCGGGATTGATCGCCTGTTGAAGGGGAGAAGTTTTCTAAGAAAGAGTGGAGTCCTTTTAAATACTCACCAGATTTTGGACGTTCAAAGCTGGCCACAAGTTGCCAGTTTCCTTTTTCCAAATCCTTAAAATAGGCAGTATATATCGTCGTTTTTTTGTCTTTATTAGGTTGTGCTCTTATTAAAAAGGCATAACTTTTTCCGGCCTTCCATGGATAAAACATATAGCTCTGGCCACCAGAACCTTCATTGCCAAATTCACCTGTTTTTGTTGCGCCTCCCTTTTTAAGCAATACAACCTTCATGCTGTCGGGAATAGATTTAGGGTCGTCAGTAGAGAATGGGCTCCAGATAGAAAATAATACTCTGCGCTCTGTAGGTGAATTTACCTGCATCCCAAAATATCCGCCACTAAAGCCATTCGACATAAAGTATGTGCCCAATTTATCTTCACCTATCGGAACCTGAATTTCATTATAAAACCATTCCGTATTGTTTTCTGCTTCAACAGGTATTTTGTAACCCAAATGTACAGAGGGGCCTCTGTGACCCCAGTAAAAGTAATTGCCTTCATCGTTTTTAACATAGGCTGCATCTTTTAGCAGTTCCTGGCTGCCGCTTACGATTAAATCAGATACCTCTGCAAAAAAACTTCCTGTTTTGGAGAGTCCTTTTAGTTCTATCTTTACATATCCAGGACGTTTAATCGTAATACTTCCTATTTTAACAACAGCAGAGCCAAGATTACCTACTTCTTTTACAAGAGTAGTGCCCTCTGCAGTGAGACTTATTTTACTTTTCCCCTCTGGGACGCTCAATTTTAGAGAAATTTCTGCCTCTCCTGCAGATTCCGTTCTAAAGTATACGGTAATTACATCGCTAGCAGCTGACCAATTGGCTATACCTTCCTTTTTAATGCTGGCTGTGGAGTTCTCGTTTACCCATCCATTCCCGCCAAGCGGTATGGTAATGGTTTCAGGTTCTGTGCTATTTTGGGTTTTTGCCAGGCAAGCTGTGCCAAGTAAAAACTGAAATGCAAGCAGAAACAGGGTGTTTCTTTTCATGTTCATTTATGTGTGGTTTGTGTTATAAATTAAATGTATGAAAAGCATAATTAAAATGTTAAACTAAATTTAAGTCAAACGTTTGCGCTAATGTTTTAGCCAAAATATAATTAGGTTCGAAGGTGGATAATACAATCTAAGACTACAAATGAGAACTTTTTTAACAACCCTATCTCTACTATTGGCTACCTCGGCCGTATTTGGGCAGCAATTGCCGTCTGAACTGCAAACCCCTGAAGTAGTTTCTGTCAATAGAATGCCAATGCGAGCATCGTCTTTTGCTTTTGAAAACAAAAGCCTTGCTACTAAAAGAGAGAAAGAAAAATCCGAATACTTTTTAACCCTAAATGGACAGTGGAAATTTAATTGGGTACAGGATCCGCGCAAGCGTCCGGATGATTTTTTTAAAACGGATTTTGACGATAGCAAATGGGATAATTTTAAGGTACCTGCCAATTGGGAGACCAATGGATATGGCTTGCCCATCTATGTAAATCAACCATATGAATTTGCCGGTCGTAAAAATACAGGCGCTAAAATGAATCCTCCTTTTGATATTCCAGTGGATAATAATCCTGTAGGGTCTTATCGTAAGAAGTTTAGTCTGCCCCAGAATTGGGATGGTCGACAAGTATTTATTCATCTTGGGGCTGTAAAATCGGCCTTTTATATCTGGATAAATGGTAAAAAAGTGGGCTATAGCGAAGACAGTAAACTTGCAGCGGAATTTGATATTACCAAATACGTAAAGTCCGGAGAAAACCTGGTTGCGTTGCAGGTATATCGATGGAGTGATGGTAGTTACCTGGAGTGTCAGGATATGTGGCGTATTTCGGGTATTGAGCGCGATGTTTATCTGTATGCTACACCGAAATTGGATGTAAGAGATTTTAAAGCAATAGCAACACTTGATAAATCATATAAAAACGGAATTTTTTCCCTTACTGCAGAAATAGATAATTACAGAATAGACAAGAAAACCATGCACAGCAGGCCTGATAGCTTTGCTGTGGAATTAGACCTAGTAGATCCTAAAGGGAAATCTGTTTACAAAGATGAAACAAAAGGAGTTAAAACAGTTCTTGGGAATTTTAAAAGCACAGTTAGTTTTAATGCACAGGTAGAAAATGTAGCAGCATGGACTGCGGAAACACCAAATCTTTATACACTATTCATCACACTTAAAGATAAAAAAGGAGCGGTTTTAGAGATTATTCCTCAGCGCATCGGTTTCCGTACGGTTGAACTGGTAAATAACAACTTTCTGGTAAATGGTAAGCGGGTATTCTTTAAAGGTGTTAATCGTCATGAACATAATGCAACCCAAGGACATACACTTACCCGTGCCGATATGAGAAAAGATATGGAGATGATGAAAAAGCTGAATGTAAACTCAGTTAGGCATTCTCATTACCCTCCTGATCCATATTGGATGGAGTTATGTGATGAATATGGTCTTTATGTTGTTGACGAAGCAAATATAGAATCTCATGGTCGCTATTACGATCTGGCGTATACGCTGGGTAACGATAAACAATGGAGGGTTCCTCATTTGGAGCGTATTAAAAGAATGTATGAACGCGATAAAAATCATTCGTCGGTAATCACATGGTCGCTTGGAAACGAAGCAGGAAATGGAGTTAATTTTTATGAGGGTTACGACTGGTTAAAGTCAAATGACATCAGACCGGTACAATACGAACGCGCAGAGGAAGATTACAATACAGATATGATTGTGCCTCAATATCCAGATCCGAATTGGCTTAAGGAATATGCTAACAGCAAGCCAGACAGACCTCTTATTATGAGCGAATTTGCACACATTATGGGCAATAGTCTGGGTAACTTTAAAGAATATTGGGACGTTATAGAAAGCCAGCCTAATTTACAGGGAGGCTTTATTTGGGAGTGGATAGATCAGGCAATTGATACGGTTAAAAATGGTAAACGCATTAATGCATATGGGGGAGACTTTCCATTAAGTGGGCCCGTTAATCAGGATTTTAGTGATAATGATTTTTGCGTAAAGGGCGTTGTGACCAATTATAGAGGAATGACGCCAATGGCTGTTGAGGTAAAAAAGGTATATCAGTATATTAAAACAGCTTATAACGGGTCAAATAAGATCAGCATCAATAATTCTTACTTCTTTAAGAACCTGGATAATGTTGGGCTTGCCTGGGAACTTCTGGAAAATGGGAAGGTTATAGAGAAGGGTAGCATAAGTGCTTTAAATATTGATCCAAGAACAGAAAAGGAGATCAGCTTACCAATTCAAACCAAGGCTAAGGAAGGGGCAGAATACTTTTTAAATATTTATTATAACCTTAAAAAGGAAGAGCCATTTTTACCAGCAGGATATAACATCGCAGCAGAACAATTTGCATGGAACGGTACAGCTCTACCTGTTAAAATAGCAACTGCTAGTGGCAAGTTATTGATAGAAAAAGAGTCAGGTAAAGCTCTTGTAAAAGGCAAAGACTTTTCTGTAGCCTTTGATATGGCAGCGGGTATTATGAGCAGCTACAGTATTAAAGGGATTCAAATGCTTACCGAAGGACCAATCCCAGCATTTTGGCGTGCACCTACAGATAATGATATCGGCGCAGGTTTTAACAGTAGCTTAAGGAAATGGCGCAATGCTTATACCGAAGGTAAACTAAGTGTGGCAGATATCAAACAAGATGGATCAGGTGATGTGACCGCCACATTTACAAAAGAGTTGATAAATGGTGATGCCACTGTAACGCAAATATTTACTGTCAGGGCAGATGGAGGGGTTAAGGTAGACAACAAGTTTACGGCCATCAAAGGAAAGTATCCGTTAATGCAGCGTATCGGTAATGATCTGCAATTGAGCAAGGAGTTTAGTAAAATTAATTTCTATGGCCGCGGCCCTGGAGAAACTTATTGGGATCGTAAAACAGGATCATTTATTGGCCTGTATAGTCAAACTGTTGATGAGCAGTATTTCCCATATGCACGTCCACAGGAAAGTGGCAATAAAACAGATGTACGCTGGGTGAATTTTACAGATAAAAAAGGAAAGGGGCTAAGCTTCGGTATGGCCGACAGCTTATTGAGCTTCTCAGCACTTCCATATTCGCTAAATGATCTTGATCCGGAAGAAGAGAAACAGCAGTATCATTCAGGTGAACTTGTTAAGCGGGATAAGATTTATATGCACATGGATTTGATTCAAAGTGGTGTACAGGGAATTGACAGTTGGGGTTCAATGCCATTACAGGAATACAGAGTTCCTTTTGTAAAACATGAATATTCTTACTGGATAAAACCAATAAAATAATCAAACAAAAAGGGAACGTAAGTTTACGTTCCCTTTTTGTTTGATTATTTTATTCCTTTTGGTCTGATTTTGAAATGATTGCGCAAACGTTTGCAATTTTTACCATCTCACAGATTACTAGTGAAGTGTTAGGTAACTTTTGCAGTTCTAAGGTATTTAGAGAATCTTAAAGGGAATAATCTTTTAAACAAAACACCCTTCACTTCTTTACCGCCAATGTATACTTCCTCTTTGTTTGATTTAACACCCTGAACGATCTTCTTGGCGCAATCTTCCGCTAACATGCCATTTTCCTGTGCGCTATCCATGGTGCCCTGTGGTGTGCCATTTGCCGTTAATGCATTAAGCGTAACGTTGGTTTTAATGAAACCAGGACAGATAATTGTAATGTTTATCTTTTTGTCGTATACCTCTGACCTAAGTGAATCAAAATATCCATGCAACGCGTGTTTTGATGCTGAATAAGCAGAACGCATCCTTGTGCCAAACTTTCCAACCAGGCTGCTTATGCAAACAATATTGCCACCGCCATTTGCAATCATATTGGGCAGCACTGCTTTGCTTAGGATAGTTGTTCCCCAAAAGTTGACATTCATTAAACGTTGTTCAGTTTCGAGATCGGTTTCCAGAGCCAACCCACGCTGACTAATTCCGCCACTGTTGATCAGAATATCAATGTGACCATAAATACGAATGGCCTCTTCGGCTTTCCCACTTAGGGCGGTTGTATTTTCAAGATCTAAGGACAATACATGAATGTTTACCGGATTCTTGCAATTGGTTTTAACCCGAAATAGCTCATCACGATTGCGTGAAGATATAATTAATCTTGCTCCGGCTTTATTGTATTCGTAAACCAGGGCCTCGCCAATTCCTGAAGATGCGCCGGTAATCCAAACAACTTTATTATTCATTACTTAATATTTAAGGTGATCATCTTCTGTTATAAACAATTCAGATGCTATATGATCTGCAAATAATTTGCCATCTAAAGTTAAAACAAGATGGTCATTCTGATTCTCCAACCACTTTTTTTCTATAAAAGGCTTTATATTTTTAATAGTGTCAGTTAAGAACACCTTACCAAAATCTGACTCAATTTTAGCTAAACTTGTACCCCACATTGTTCTTAGTGAGGTCATAATATATTCATTAAACCTGTCATAAAGGCTAAGTTCTTCAACCGTTTCGGCGAGTTTTCCGGCTTGCAATTCGCTTAGGTAGGCTGCATTATTTGCGATATTAAGATATCGTGTTTTGCCGCTAAAACCATGAGCAGATGGGCCTATTCCCAAATAAGGAACCCCACGCCAATAATTGGTGTTATGAACGGCATACTGGCCTGGTTTGCTGAAATTCGAAATTTCATAATGCTCAAAACCGCCTTCTTTTAATTTATCAATAAGCGTAATAAATTGAGAGGCGCTCTGTTCATCATTAACAGGAGTTTGTTTGCCTTTTTTTATTGCATTTGCAAGTGCAGTACGTGGCTCAACAGTTAATGAATATGCCGAAATATGTGGCGTTTGGAATTCAATAGCTTTATTAATATTGCTCAACCATTTGTTGTCGGTTAACAAAGGATAGCCATAAATAAGATCGATGCTTAGGTTTTCAAATCCTGCATCCTGACTGCGTTTTATGCAGGTTTCAGCTTCGCCTGCATTATGGGCTCTGTTCATCCATATCAGATCCTCATCAAAAAAAGATTGTATTCCGATACTGAATCTATTAACCGGTAGCTGTCTTAATTCATTGATCTTTTTAGCATCAAGATCATCAGGATTGGCCTCAATGGTGATCTCGGCATCTGATGAAACAGAGAAATGTTTAGTTATGGTATTGAATATTTTTTCAAAGCCTTTGGATGGAAGCACAGATGGTGTTCCTCCTCCAAAATAAATAGTGCTGATCTGATCGGTTACTCTGGATTTTTTACGAATAATTTCCTCGCATATCGCATCAGTCATCTCATCAACGTATTTTAAAGAAGTGCTGAAATGAAAGTCGCAATAGCTACAGGCTTTCTTGCAAAAAGGAATATGGATATAAATGCCGGACATCTGGCAAAAATAAGGTATAAAAATGACTTGTGTACAGAAGAAAACGTCTGTATTCAGGAGTATAGAGACTATAAAGAGCTGATCAGATTAGCGAAGGTAATTACTAATTAGTTTACGACGCTCAAAAGAACGTATAATCTCGTTTTCTAGCGGAGTATGTGAAATCCTAGTATTACTATCCCATGTCTCACTGCTGTACGGAATGTTCTTCATCAATCCCACATCGTGGATCTTTGGTGTGATGATCATGTATTTCTCTTTCGAAAGCGCATCATCGTAATCGTACATTAAGATTTTTGCATCATAAAACAATTTCTTAGCCGTCACAAAACCAAATGTGGCCTTGCTGGTGAATTTAATGTCCGCAAAGTCAAGAACGGTAGCGCCATCTGCAGTCTTTTTAAAATTCAATATCGTATTTACTTCTGTGTCTTTTAATTTTAGTGGACCGCTCAGGTCAAATGAAAAGTTAAGGATTTTCCCTTCAAGTTTCAATACGTCATAATTCTCAGTATCAATGAATATCTTTCCGGCGAACATATTATGGGGCTTGTTACTTTTAGGCGTACACATGATTACAGCAATTTCATGCATATTAATTCCCGTTATATATTGGATGATACGGCAATCATACAGAGAATCCGGCTTTTTCGTTATTGGTTTTCGCACAATATTACTTGGTAAATATCCTGTAGACATAAAGCTAAAGAAACTAAAGTTGGTAAAGCTGATCATACTTTTCTCAAGATTAGCATACCTCGTTTGTAGTGGTTGCCAGCCAGTCATGGCAAAACTCTGCCATTGGCCGTTAAAAATAGCTTCCTGCATGCCAGTGTAGGTATTTCCCTCCTTTGTGAACTGCCTGATGTATCCTTTGCCATAATACTTCCTGGTAGCATGGGGATAAGTTTTTTCAAATGCTTTCCTGATCAGCTGGACTGCACCATCACCGTCAACCACCACCGGATCAAGACTGATGGATGCAGGGCTAAGCACGATTGATAAGTGTTGGGTGGTATCTGTAACCGTAATTTTTTTGGTCTGATAACCGACATAAGATATGCTTAATGTAACAGGAAGCACATCTGTATGAATCTCAAAAGCACCTTCATCATTACTTACGGTAGCATTGTGATTCTGGTCATTGTAAATGCTTGCATTGGGCAAGGCTTGTTTATTGGTTGAATCTGCAACAATTCCATGCAGTTTAATGCCTGAATATACCTGGGCAAAAAGCTCCGGCATGCAAAAAGTAAAACCAAGACAATAAAGAAAAAGAATCTGATAAAATCGCATAGGGATAAAAATAAGAAATAAAAATAGGAGCAATGGTATTGCGCAATACCATGCTCCTATTGTAGACTGTCAGCCTCTAAAGGGTAACGGTAGCACTCGCTTCCCAGCCGTCATTGCTTGCTTTAGCAGAAAGACTCCATGCAGCAAACTCCATTCTCTCTTCCAGCTCTTCTACTTCGAACATTTTAACCAACTCTGGCTGATAGTCCTGTAATTCTTCGGTTGAATTTTTCATAATAGTAAATAATTAATAGGTTATCCGGATGAAATTAAATAGACATCAGTAAGCCACCCGGCCTAACTTAGCTGATGCAACCCGCGAGTTTTTTATAATAAAATGATATAACATCCTCCCCACTAGCCAATAAAAAATAAATACAAAAAGATATTCACTCTTCAAGTCGTTGAATGAAAGTTCCAGCCTTATCATTTTCATAAACAGATCTGAAAGGATAGCCGGAAAATGAATTATACTATCAAAGTGGCTTATAAGCATAAAGCCCATATAAATCAAAATAAAAGCAGTGTTAGCCATACCGTAAATAAATAGCCATTTATCTGTTCGGCTAAAAACAACAGGCAAGTGTTTACTGCGTGAAAAAAGTGCTCCAAAAACTTCTTTTACCAGTTTATTGGCCTTTGGCAGTAGATTCGGCGTGTTGGTAATATCTGAAAACACCCAGTAACCATCCATACGCACAAAAGGATTCAGCTCGAACAATATTTTCAGATTGATAAGATAAAAGGCGGTCAGCAGGGTTTTGTTGCCTGTAAAATAAAAAATCAGAAACAGACAGACAGTGTAAAGCAATTCATTGGTTGCACCTGCCAGATTTACTATGATACGGCGTTTTTTAGGCACTTGCCAAATGTTGGTTACATCTGAATATAACACCGGAAAAATAAGGTAAAAAGCAAAACCGACCTCCCCATGTTCCGTGCCTGCTTCACGGCAGGCTGCAATGTGTCCGAGTTCGTGTATCAGCACCGAGGGGTAAACCAAACAGGCCAAAAGTAACAAGTTGGTATTTGTCCATTCCAGAGCCTGTTGCGGCGGATAATTGATCAGTACCAAGGCAACTAGGCCTGCAAGTATAGTGATCAGCATGAAAAATAAGCGCGGCGAGTACAAGAAACGAAAGGGAGCAGATAAAGCTCCTGCTACCGAAGCTGAAAAGAATGGCACTTGCAAATGAAGGTATTTCCCCTTTTTCTGAACCGTCCCATTTTCTTCTTCTGTTAGTATTTGAAAGCCGGATAGCTTTTCCTTTGCAAGCTGGCGAAATATATCGGTACTTAAGTTTGTATTAAAATGCAGGTTAAAGTCCTGTGCAGCTTCTTCATAGCTCTGATGTTTCTGCAGTAACTGTACCAGGGTGGCGCTTGCCTGATTCAACCGCATATGGCGGCCATCCATGGTTTTTAATACCCAGCGGCTGTTGTCTGTTTCAGAAAGTGAGAGGTCTTTAATTAGCATGAGTGAGAGAATATTTTTGTTCGTACAAATGCAGCGTATTTAATACTGTCGCCGTGGTGAAAACACGATTATGATCATCTATTATTACGTTGACACCAAAGGAGCTTTTGCGCCAGTGCTCAACAGTATCTAACCGGGTAACATCTGTTGCAGGAAGTAACAGTATCCGGTTGGTTGGCCAGCTACCATCGCTGGTTTGGTGCTTTAAAAGCCAATCTGCACCTTTCTGTATTTTTTCCAAATAGTGCTTATCGTTGAATTGCAATAGTGCTTTCATCGCTAATGCAGTATATAATGCACTGGGCTCATTTACAGCAGGATTATACCAACAGCCGTCTGAGTTTTGCATATTGCCTAACCAGCCCGCCATTCTTGCTGCTGCATCTGGATGTTTCTTCGTCTTACTAAGTGCCATTAAGCTAAATGAGGTGGCATAAATTGGACTGGTCCACCAGTACGATGAAATATATCCTTCATCGTGTTGTTGTTTGAGTAAATAACCAATCGTATCGTCGTAAGCTTCATCGCTTTCCACAAAAGATAATACACAGGCAGCTACGGCCGACACACAATTATGGGGCATTAACCAACCTGCAACGCTTATATCTTGTTGCAGACCGAGTTTTTCCCTTAGCGATACTTCATTGTTATAAGTTGCCCACCCACCATTATCATGCATAAACGAGCGCCAGCTAGCCATTGTCTCCTCCGGTATTTTGCCCCCTTTGTTCTTTTGCATCCATATAAAAAAATTAATAGAGTCAGCGTCAGCAATGATATTTTCATTATACGCTGTGCCGGTTCGGGAAAGTAATTGCTCCGATGCTTTTGCTATCAGTGTTTCGTTCCCGGGTATATCCGAGAGCTGCAAGACAATATAAGCTGTAATCCAATCTCTGCCAAAGCCGGCCGAGGTGAGAAAATCACGCCAGTAACCATCCTCCTGCAAGGAGCCCGCCATAAAATCTATTCCTGCCGTGGTTGAGTGCTGTATTGTTCTGGCCTGTAAATGACCGTTGCTTTTCCGTGCCTTGTCCCTTGTTTTTTCAATAAGCAGATTTATTTCCCGTATCTGATTATGACATCTTTCTTCTTTGCTTGTGATAAATGTCACTAGCCTGTTAAGCTGGGCTTTTACTGCTACTGTTTTTGCAAGTTGGAAATGGTCAATGGCATTCTCCAAATTTCTTACAGCTATGCCTGAAAGAAAAAGATAGCGGTATTTAGCATCATCTGAAACTGTGGATAAATCATGTCCTTGTTCTTTAATTGCTTCCTCCACCAGGCTATGTGCATATGTCCATTGTTGTTCTATCCCATCTTTTTTAAAATCGTCGAGATCATCAAGATATTGAAATCCGATATGCAGGTGCTGCAGACATTCTAGCCAATTGGGGGTATCCTGAAAATCCTCAAGGATCAGCCCATTCAATGCATAAACAATGGCATTGCATACAGCAGACTTACCGGCTGCAACTTTTTTGAATACTGCTTCAGTAATTACGGGCCTTTTTTGTGACCATTGTTTTTCTAAGAAGGTGGTGTTGAAGTACTCCAGCTTGCAGGCTTCAAAGGACTGCCAGAAGGGATTGCTATTTTCGTACAGCCTCCCCAGCTCCGCTGCTGATCTCTCGAAAAAACTAAAAAAAAGATAAAGATTTGTTTTCTTCTCTGCTGCTCCCGTCTGGCTATCAGTCATATGGTCATAAACCAATAGTGCCCTGAAATAAAGGTAGCTGGCAAAGCCTAATTTCTCAAGCTTGGCTGTAGGTATATCAATATCATTTCTGCCATTCTCTGTAAGAAGCTGGATTAAGTTAAGATAAAAGCTATGCGAATGATATAAAACTGAAGCAGTAAGCGCTTCTTTTGTCGCGTTTTCCAGGAAAAGCGCACTCACATATTCATTAAACTGATCAGTAATTTTACTCATAATTTAACTCTGGACTTAAACGACAAATGCAAAAACCAATAATCTTTATTTGGGTTTTACGTTCAAAAGCTTTAGAAATTAAATTTAATCAATGAGATTTTTCTGGTCAATCACTGAAAACCAGTATTTTAATCTAATAATGTAAAATTTTAATAAAGATTATCTCACCACAAATTTAGTGGCCGACTTACAGCTATGTGATATTGAAAAGCTTCCATCACTTCCTGAGGTAAATGACTTAAGCACTCCATTTACAGCTATTTCATACTTTTTACCAGGACTTAATCCCTTCAGTGTAAATTGATATTTATCGGGCGAGGTAATAGTCCATGAATATGCATTAGTATCCCATGAATTAATCTCCATGTCGATCCTACGGTTGGTAGCGGCGTTAATCTGAAGCAACATCACATCATCATTGTGCGGATAATAAGTAAGTGTATTACCGGTCTTATTGGCCCCAAAACTTTCTTTGCTTTTTATTGAAAAACCTTTTGTGCTCATTAAATAGTCGTTAACACCTAGTTCCAGGTTATAAACTGTGCTGCGGTTTGTATAAGAGAATTTTGTTCCATTTAGCGTGCTACTCATATTTGGTTCCAATCCCATTCTGTTCCATTTTGGCCTAATCCCATAAATATCCCTGTATAAAGCTGTAATACTTGTACTTATGCCAGCCAAAATATCATCACCCAATCCAAGTTGAGTAGTCCTGCTATATCGCTGAGAAGAGAGCCCATCCTTTTTATACTGGTCCAGCAAGTTATTGATGTATTTAAGCGCAATGGCCTTGTCGTATTTTGCATAAGCCCTAACGCCAAGGTATCCCCAGGTTGGAAATATGTCGCCATTTTCATATTTAGGGAATGGCCAGTTGCCTTCACTAACCTCTTCTCTTTTGAAAGAATCAAAACACAATGGCCAGTGAAAAAGATTTTCAGCTTTAGATCTCTGTTCTATCTGGTCAAGGATCATCGCTATTCTTTTTGGATCATCGCATATACCAAATGCTATAGCCGCAAAATTTACAGGAGTAACCAGATTATCTCCATGTACAGACCCATCTTTATCTCGCCAATATACATACTGCTGTTTAGCCGCCGACCAAAATCCACCTTCCTCAACCGGCTTGTTAAAAGCGGTTTTTAAACGCGATGCTATTGCCGAATAGTGATCTGATTTTTGCTGGTTGCCCAATACCTTTTCGCATTTAGACCACAGGGTCAATGCCTCATACATCTGTGCATTTACAAAGGAATTCTCAAAACTTGCCCATACAATATCTAGCCAGTCGCTTGCTTTTTTATCTGCAATACCATCATTCATCATTTCAAAAATCCCATTGTTGTTCGAGTCACGTTTAATCAGCCAATCCAAAGCCTTTTCCACACTCAATTGGTGAGATCGCAGCCAATCAACATTTCCGGTTAAATCAAATTGCTCACTGGTATTAATCACGTAGCCTGTTTGAGAGTCAATTGTATAGCCCCACATTGCTTCATAATATCCGGTTTTAGAATTGTATGTTCCCGGTATCTCATCACCAGCAGCATTGTGCCAACGCGATAGAACACGGCCATCGCTAAGCATGGCCTGATCCCGCTCCTGATCAAGCGTTGCCGACATGTTGTTGGTATAGTTCTGATCATTAACGGCCATCCCGATCTGGGCAAAGAAAGGCTCGTGCAAACATTTCCAATTGGTTAACCAGCCATTTGCCCCTATTATGTTATTATCTACAACACCATATCTGCCGGTTGTATTTAAAAGCTCCCGTACT
>NZ_CAMLHF010000100.1 GCF_946479715.1 uncultured Pedobacter sp.
AACCTTCGGGCATTTTAATTCTTGGGACATTAACCTCCAAACAATAAATCTTAAAGCAGTTTGTACAATTAAAATGTACATGCTCATCGTGATGATGGTGTTCTGTACAAGAAGCTGAGCAGATTGCGTAATTGGCTGTTCCATTCATATCCATTATCCTATGAAGGATGCCCTTATCTTCATAGGTATTTAATATTCTGTATAGTGTAACCCTATCTATTTCTTTACCGAGCTTTTTTTCGAGCTCTGGTTGAGAAACTGCAGCTTTATCCAAAGCAATTTCTTCGAGTACGCGAACCCTTTGTTTGGTATGTTTTAAATCGTGCGTTCTTAATATGTTGGCTGGATCTATCATTTTGATTGATTTATATAGGTTTGGCTGCAGTTAGCACAATTGGAGGGTTATCCATTGCATTGCCGGTATTTAACTTTAAGGTTCCCTTAACAGTTATGGTTTGATAAGTGAATTTTATAGGTTCAGCTAGCTCTACTAGCACCATAATAGGTACTCCGTTTTTACCGCAGAAATAACATTGATTAATGGGTAAGGTAGAAAGCATGAATTTAGTTTGTTTCATCCCATCTTTAATTGGAACAATATAACCTTCGAGCTCAAACGGCTTATTTGCAAATTTCTTTATGTTGTTGTTGTAAACCGCAAACATTTCTGTATCCTTAACGATTTTGAAATCTACACTGCCAATAACATCCCAGTTATCAGACATTATCTGATCATCAGGATTGTGCTGTGCCTTAACAGCGAGACCAGCAAAAAGTAATAAGAAGAGAACAATATTTTTTATCATAAAAGTGTGTTTTAATTCTTTGATAATATTTTAGAGATATTTGATCTATACGCTTGTACAGCAGGTATTATAGCTGCAAATATACCAATAGCAAGTCCGGCTACAAATAAATATGCCTCATCACTAAGTAAAATCAACCCGGTTAATCGGGCCTGACTACTTTCCTGATTGCTTCCAATAAACTCTAATGCCAAATGCCCTAACGCTATTCCAATAATTGTACCTGCTAAAGTAAGCATAATCCCTTCTGCAATTACAATCAGAAACAGCTTAGCTCTGGATGCTCCCAGTGTACGCATAATGGCCAAATCATAACTTCTTTCTTTTAATGAGTTGTACAGATTTATAAATACACTTATTGCTGCAATAAACATAATAAGCAGGGCAAACCATTGTAGCGTATCTACTCCAACGCCTATTAAAGAAAACAACCTGGTGCTTTCCTGAGCCGGAGAGGCAGCCTGCATATTTGTAGATTCATTTACCATACGAGGAAACATAACCACCGACATTGGTGAACGGTACTGGATCAGTAAAGAAGTAATTTCTTTGTTCTGAATTTCAGGCGCTTCCTTTTCTTTGTGTTTTGAATCATGATCATGTTCTTCTTCCTCGTGATCGTGCATCTTCCAGACGCTTGAAATGTTCGTTAATATTAGATTGTCTGTTACATTTCCTTGTGGCGTTAAAATGCCGGCAACTTTATAGGCATGGGTTTTATGGACATCAGTACTTCCCGTAAGACCATGTGCACCATAAAAAGTATCACCTATTTTAAGCTTTTGATTTTCAGCGACGGAGCTTCCTATAGTGGTTTCAAAATCTCTTTGCCAGAATTTACCTTCTTTAACCTTAAGTTTATAAATACCAACAAAATTGCTGTCGGTGCCCACGATACGGACGCCATTATAATTATCTCCAAGGGCTAATGGCACTGCCTTTTTAACAAAGGGACTTCTGGCTAGTTCCTGGGCCTCTTTTAAAGGGATGTTGCCTGTGGGGAAATCGATGTAATAAATGCTGCTCAGTATAAGCTGCAAAGGGCTGCCTTTGGCGCCTACTACCAGGTCAATATCCTTAGAGTTGTTTTCCAGCTTATCACTAATTTGCTTTGAGGCAAGTAGCAGTATGGTTAATATACCAGTTCCAAAAGCAATCAGGATAATGTTCAATACTGATGATAATGGTTTAGACCAGATGCTTTTCCAGCTTATCTTTAAAGGACTCATGATAATTCGTAGGTGTTTGTAAATGCATCTTTAATTCTTTTGTCGTGCGTAGCTACAATAAGTGTAGCCTGATTGATGCTCGATTGGGTTATTAAAAGTTCCAGCACTGCTGCGGCATTTTTGTCATCTAAACTTGACGTTGGTTCATCTGCGATCAGTAATGTTGGTCTGTTAATTACCGCCCTTGCAATAGATACACGCTGCAACTGTCCCTGACTCAGCTCACTCGGATAAGCATCCTTTTTATCGGCTATGCCTAAAGAAGCTAAAACCTCCTGTACCCTGTTTAAGTCGGTTGGAAGATTTGCAAAACTTTGGGCCATTACAAGGTTTTCCTTTATCGTAAGACTTTTTATAAGGTGTGGACGCTGGAAAATGATCCCAACGTTTCTGCCCCTAAACTGATCCAGGTGTTTTGAAGACAGATCATAAATAGAAGTGCCATTAATAACAACACTACCTTGCAGGGGCTTTAAAATTCCTGTTAAAATATGAAGCAGTGTGGTTTTACCACTTCCGGATGCACCAAGCAATAGCCATTGAGATCCATCATCTACCTGCCAGTCTTTAAAGCCTATTCTTTGGCCATTCTCATAGTTATGAGCTACCGCATTTAATGCAATCATACTTAATCCTAATTTTTAATGTGGCTTTTTAAATAGTTCATGTAAAGCTGTTTGCCATTTACTTTATCATGTTTGCAACCTGGGTTTATCATGCTTATAAAAAGCAAAAACGTACCAAATATTAATTTTCTGTTCATCACTTCCGTGGTTTGTAAAGTTAGCAAATGCAATTTTATTTATGCGCGCAGCTGCGGCTGTATTTCCAGTTTATATAGTGGGCAAAGGCAATGGTAAAACCTCCTATCGGGATTAATACAGCCTCCAGGTTTTCTATCAGGTAATGCCCTGTTCCTATCATTGCAAAACCCACTACCAGAATTATAATAGGTAATAGTCTTTTATGTTTAGGATAGGAGGTACTTAGTGAATACACACCAATAAGGAGTGATAATCCTATCATGCTCATCTCTACCCAGCTATGGGCTAAAAAACTAAGGCCAAACAATGGTAATGCAGTAAGCACAAAGGGTAGCACTGCACAATGAATGGCACAGGCTAAGGAGGCGGTCATTCCCAACTGATCTAATTTTTCGGATTTAATAAAGTGTTTCATGTTGTTTAAATATATTTTTTGTGCCAGTTCCAACTTGTTTTGAATTGTGATTACAAATATAAACGCAATTTTGTTGCATTTGTAATAATAAATGAAATATATTTGCAACACAATTGCATTTATGGAACAGAGAAAATTACCCGTAACCGTACTTAGTGGCTTTCTTGGTAGCGGTAAAACCACTTTATTAAATCATATCCTTAATAATAAACAGGATTTAAAGGTTGCATTGATAGTGAATGATATGAGCGAGATTAACATTGATGCAAGAGCTGTTCAGAACGAACATAAACTATCGAGAACGGAAGAGCGGCTTGTGGAAATGAGTAATGGATGTATTTGCTGCACGCTAAGAGAAGACCTGATTACTGAAGTTGAAAAACTGGCTAAAGAGGATCGCTTTGATTACCTGATTATTGAAAGCACAGGCATTTCTGAACCTATTCCGGTTGCCCAGACCTTTAATTATGTGGATGAAAACCTGGGGATAGACCTCAATAAGTTTAGCAGACTAGATACAATGGTAACCGTGGTAGACTGCTATAATTTTAAAAAGGATTTTGGGACTGATGAACTTTTGCTGGATAGAGACTGGGTTGATGACCAGGTAGACCGCAGAACTATTGTAAACTTGTTAACTGATCAGATTGAGTTTGCAAATGTCATTATCCTTAATAAAACCGATCTGGTTAGTGAAGAAGATTTGAAGCTGATAAGGGCCGTGATCAGAAAGCTTAATCCCTCTGCAAGACAAATAGAGAGTGTATATAGTAAAATTGATCTCAAAGAAATCCTCAATACAAAATTGTTTGATTTTGAAACTTCATCGCAAGGCGCAGGCTGGATCAAGGAATTAAATACAATTCATGAGCCTGAAACAGAAGAATATGGTATTAGTAGCACCGTGTTTCGCTCATCAAGACCGTTTCATCCACAGCGTTTATGGAACTATCTAAATGTAGATTTTCCGAATAACATACTAAGAACCAAAGGACTGTTCTGGATTGCGGCTCTACCAGATTATGCACTCAACTTTTCACAGGCAGGAGGTTCTCTTAAAATTGAAAATGCAGGGAACTGGTGGGCAAGTATGCCTTTGCAGGAAAGACTCAGCTATACAGACTATCTGGAAAACCGGCAAGACATAGAAAGCAGATGGGATATGGGTTTTGGAGATCGTTTAAACGAGCTTGTTCTTATTGGACAAGATATGGATAAAGAACAATTGAATAATGAACTAACCTCGTGTTTATTGAGCCATAAAGAGCTGATTTGCTTCTGGCAGGGAGAGAAATTTGAAAATCCCTTTGAAAGGGTCCTTTAAAATCTGTTTTTTTATGCTGAGAAGATTACTCTTAATTCCTGCCTTTATCTTTTTGCTTTCCGGATATGCACAAGCTCAAGTCCTAATTGATTCTATTAAACTGAAAGAGGTAAGTATTGTTGATAAGCTGAAGCCTGTAAGCAGAACCGGTATTTCTATAACGCTCTCAGATAAGCAGCTTCAGCAAACTAAGGGCTCCGGACTGGCCGAAACCATTAAAGAGGTTCCGGGTGTAAGTATATTAAAAACTGGCTCAACGATTTCCAAGCCTGTAATAGAAGGAATGCACGGTAACAGAATACTGATCCTAAATAATGGAATAAGGCTCGAAGCTCAACAATGGGGCATGGAACATGCTCCCGAAATAGACCCTTTTCTTGCCAGCAGGATTCATGTGATAAAAGGAGCAGAGTCAGTAAGGTATGGAGCTGAAGCAATTGGTGGAGTGATTATAGTAGAGCCTCCTACTTTACCCAGTTCAGCTGGTATATCAGGAGGACTTAACCTTGTAGGCGCATCAAATGGCAGATCGGGTACCACATCGGGAATGCTTAATGGTGGATTAAAATCATTACCAGGCTTTGGCTGGCGATTACAGGGAACACTTAAAAAATCGGGTAATGTACGCTCAGCCGATTATTACCTTGGGAATACCGGAGTTCGGGAATTAAATTACTCAGCGGCCGCAGGGTATCGCACAGGCAAGGCTTCGTATGAAATTTATTATAGCCGCTTTGGTACGGAGCTGGGCATTTTATATAGCGCGCATGTAGGCACAAGGGAAGATATTGATGCCAGAATAGCAATAGGAAGACCACTGGGAAACTATGGATTTACGTATAACATTTCTGCTCCACGCCAAAAAGTTGTACATGATTTATTCAAAGCTAAAGCTCACTATAACTTTATTGATCGACAGTCTTTAGATATAACGTATGGTTTTCAAAAGAATCAGCGTAAAGAGTATGATTTCAGGAGGGGCGATAGGGAAGCGTTGCCTATTACAGATCTGATTTTGAATACCCATACGTTGGACATGGTTTTTGAAAAGCAAAACCTGAACGGAGCAAAACGCTTATATGGCTTTAATGGGATTTTTCAGGTGAACAATAACATTCCCGGAACATTGGCAAATACATTTATACCAAACTATGATAGTTTTACAGGAGGTGTTTTTCTGATTCAGCGCTGGTTAAAAAATGATTTTGAGTTTGAAACTGGACTGCGATACGACTTTAAGCTATTTGACGCTGCGGGATACAGATACGCTTTGAATGATGATAAAAGTTCAGAGATTACTGAACAATACTATGGAGGGCAGAGCAGGTTTCATAATGTTACCGGTTCGTTCGGTATGCTTTGGAAAATTAACCGGTACTGGCAACTAGGTAGCAACTTAGGTTTAGCCTGGAGAGCACCCACCGCAAACGAATTGTTTAGCAACGGATTACATCATGGTGCCGGATTATATGAAATAGGCGACCCTAATATTAAAACGGAGCAAGGGTACAAATGGATAAATGCTTTAAAATATTACCGAGAAAAACTAAATTTTACACTTGATGCCTTTGCTCAGTATATCAATAATTACATCTATTCTGAACCTGATAAAACTTTCAGACAGACCGTAAGCGGTACCTATCCAATATTCAGATATAAACAAACCAATGCTTCATTTTTTGGTACAAACCTTTCAGGGACTTATCGCTTTTCTGAGGTGCTGTCCTATAAATTCAATGCTGCCTTAATCAGAGCACGAGATCTTGATAATCGTAAATATCTGCCTTACATCCCATCGGACAGGGTAAGTCAGCATATTCATCTCGATTTTCAATTTAAAAACTTAAATAACGCCTGGATACAGGTAGGACACAGCTTCGTTCGTCGGCAGACCCGTTATGAGCCTGAAAGCGACTATGCTGCTCCCCCTGGAGCTTATCATCTTTTTCAGCTTTCGGGCGGAACAACTATTAAGGTTGGGGAGCAAGAGCTGGGCTTAAATCTTAGTGTAGATAATTTATTTAATACCCTTTATAAAGAGTATATGAATCGCTACAGATACTATACGCATGATATGGGAAGGAATATCACCATACGACTTGCCTATAACTTTTAACTGAATAAATCTTATCAATTACATATAATAATTTACAATTATGAACAAATTACGCAATTACTCATTAGCAATTTTAGTAGCACTTATCGCACTCACATTTAATGCCTGTAAGAAGGACCCCAAGCCCGAAGTGCCAGAAGAAGAGATTGGCAAAGCAGAACTTACTTTTCTTGAAGTTGAACGCGAGGAACATGGTGATCATTATCATTATAACCCTATTGCCGAAGCAAAGCCAACCATCATAAGCTTTGATAGTAAAGGCTTGCCTCCTGTAGGTACGCACCTCCACCTTACGGAAGGTAAAACTTACAAACTAACACTTAAATCGTTTGATTTTGCGAACCGTGAAATGCAGCAGGAATTCCTGGAAAAACACGACATCCATCAGGCATTTATATTAGGTGCACCCGATGGGATTTTAACTTATGTCTATGCCGATAGGGATAAGGAGAATAAGAAAATAAGTGTTGGAGTAACAGGATATTTAACGGTTGATGAGCACACAGAAACAGGCTTTACCTTCCGCTATGTACTTCGTCACCTTAATCCGGGAGTAAAGGCCGGCATCACGGCAGCGAACTGGAATGACATCAATTTTGCCTCAAAGTTTGCGGGGGCTAACGATTTGGATTTAAAATTCGAATTGCACCCAGTGCATGAAGGGGAACATGAACATTAAAAAATAAACTTGTAACAAATGTCATTGTCAGGAGACAAAAGGAAGTATAGAACATATACTTTTGAATAAATAATAGCTTATGAATAAGTCATATCCGGCAATGATAGCCTTTCTGCTTTTTATTAGCAGTCCAGTTTTAAAAGCTCAGCAGATTAAAAAGATTGATGGAAGCTCCATCAGTACTGATTCTCTGCGCAACAAAATTTTATTCTTAATGGATAAGGCCAAAGTTAAAGGACTTGAGTTGGCGATTTTCAATAAAAACAAAGTAGTTTATAAGGAGGGGTTTGGCATTGGCAATGATGCCGGGATGAAGTTGCATCCTTCTATGAGCATTTACGGCGCATCTTTAAGTAAAACCGTATTTACAGTATTGGTGTTAAAACTGGTAGAAGAAGGAGTAATCGATCTGGACAAGCCACTACAGGATTATTTACCAAAACCCATCTACGAATATCCTCAAAAAACCAAATGGCAGGATAATTATAACGATCTTAAAACAGATACACTTTATAAACGGATAACTGCTAGAATGTGTTTGGATCATACCACTGGATTTCCAAATTGGCGATGGGACAATTCCGACCAAAAGCTAAGGGTTGCGTTTATGCCTGGCAGCAGATATAGTTATTCGGGCGAAGGGATGGTTTATTTGCAAACGATAATTGAGAAAATTACCCAAAAGTCTTTAGCACAACTTATGACGGAAAAAATATTTACCCCTTTTAATATGAAGAATTCTGCTTATACCTGGCTACCGAGATTTGAAGCCGATTATGCACTTGGATATAACCAGGAAGGTAAAGCCTATGAGAAAGACAAAGATAATGAGGCGCGTTCTCCAAGTACTCTTGAAACAACGCTGGATGACTATTCTAAATTTGTTGAAGCCTTGCTGCAGGGCCAGGCTCTTAAGAAACAATCACGACAAGAGATGTTCCGCCCACAGTTCCGTTTGCGGTCTGTTACCCAATTTGGGCCATTGTCTCAAAAAGACACCAGTGCTAATGATGGGATATCCTTAAGCTATGGACTAGGATGGGGTTTACTTAAATCGCCTTATGGCTGGGGTGCTTTTAAGGAAGGTCATGGTGATGGATTTCAGCATTATTGTATTGTTTTTCCTGAAACCGGTACCGGCATAGTTATAATGACCAATAGTGATAATGGAGAAAGCATTTTTAAGGATATACTTGAAATAGCGATTGCCGATAAATATACTCCATGGAAATGGCAAAATTATATTCCTTATAACTATAATTCTCTTCAAGAATAAAGAGAAAGTGCCAAATTAAATTTTGCTCTCCTTAGCGTCCACCGAATTGGTAAGCACGATTTTTCGTCGCTTGCCAATTCTTTTCAAATTAATTTATTAATATTGAGTTTGAAACGAACTCGGATTCGAAAGGGGAGATAAGGATTTATGATCAATTACAGCACATGCTTTGACCAGGAGCTTGTCCTCTTATTAAAAGATGACGATGATGCTGCTTTTAAGGAGATCTATCTACGCTATGATAAACTTCTTTTGATTTATGCTTATAAGAAATTGCGCAATAGGGAGGAAGCAAAAGATCTTGTTCAGGATGTATTTACCTGGTTGTGGAATAGCCGCAAAGATTTCTCTTTAAACACAACCCTGTCGGGTTATCTTTATAAATCTGTCCTTAATCGAATTTTCGATGTCGTTAAGCATAAGGGTATCATTAGAAAATATGTGGATAGCGGAAAACATTATATTGAGATAAGTAATGAGGACACAGATTATTTAATCCGTGAAAAAGATATTACACTGCTAATCGAAAAGGAAATATTAGCGATGCCTCCCAAAATGCGGGAGATCTATACCTTGAAGAAGAAATATTTTCTAAGTACTAAAGAGATTGCTACGGAACTCAGCCTTTCAGAACATACCGTTTCAACCCAAATGAAGCGTGCACTTAAACACCTTAAAGTTAAACTTGGTATTATAGTTTTATTCGTAACTGTCGGTTTTTGATTTATTTTAAATCTTTTTTTGGTCGTTGTACCTAATGGCTTCTTTTGAATCGTCTTAGTCTTTAATAAGGGTTAAACCGGGAATAAAAGACCATGCAAAAAGACATACAAGCCATATTAGATAAAGTGAGTTCAGGAAATGGAACGGCTGAAGAACAGCAGATTGCGAAATATTGGCTGCATCAACTTCACCAGGATGATGATTCCGAGTTTTCTGAAACGGACCTGGATGCGCTTAGCTCTGAAATGTGGCACGAAATTCAGAAGAAAAGAAAAGCAGAAAGCCCAGGAAGACGCTTTTTATGGCCGGCAGTTGCTGCGGCTGCCTGTCTGATTTTAGCTTTCTGTAGT
Organism: uncultured Pedobacter sp.; assembly: GCF_946479715.1. The sequence goes on from NZ_CAMLHF010000100.1 coordinate 9,683, forward strand.
GTACTGTATTTTTATCACAATGGTACATCAGATGGCAATAAAATGGCACAAGTATTATTTCAGGATATTTCTGCGGGAGGAAATAAAGCTTATTTAACTTTGGCAAATGGCAAAAAGATTAGTTTAACCGATGCATCTAGCGGTACAATAGCTACACAGGCCGGTATACAAATTACCAAAACATCGAGTGGACAACTTGTGTATACGATTGCCAATCAAAAAGCAATAGAAAAAAACGACTATTATAATCGTATTGAAACACCCAAAGGCGGACAATATCAGTTAAACCTTCCTGATGGAACTAAGGTCTGGCTCAACTCGGCCTCCTCTTTAAAATACCTTGTTAATTTCTCTTCAAAAGAAGAGCGAATTGTTGAATTAACCGGGGAAGCTTATTTTGAAGTAGCAAAAGATAAAAACCATCCATTCCTGGTACGTAGTGCAGGTCAGGAAGTTAAAGTTCTTGGTACTCATTTTAATGTAAATGCATATGACGACGAGAATGGAGTTAAAACTACATTGTTAGAAGGATCTGTAAAGGTGAATAATGATGTTGTTCTGATTCCAGGGGAGCAATCTGTTTTTGTAGGAGGCAAGCTCAATGTAAAAGCTGTAAATGCCGGTGATGCGATAGACTGGAAAAATGGCGAGTTCGTTTTTAATAAAGACCCGCTAACTGATATTTTAAGAAAGGTATCGAGATGGTATAATGTAGATATTGTCTATGTACGCAATCTCGGTTCGCCACTGGATGTCCCTACTTTTAGTGGCTCCGTCTCCCGATTTGAAAATGTATCCGTCATATTGAGGATGCTTGAAGAAACCAGTAATGTGCGCTTTGCTATAGAAGGCAAGACGATAAAAGTAAAATAACCTAACCAACAATCAACAACTAAACAAAACCAAAATGAAAAGAATCAAAGGCAAAGCAAGCTGATATTTCCGCGCAGGTTTTTAAGAAAAAAGCTATGAAAGTGTTTCAGCACTTCCATAGCAATATCTGAGTTAACCATAAAAAACAAATTCCAGATCAGTTTAACGTATTAACCCAAGCTTCAAAGGTATGAAATTATATACTTTTAACCTAGGTGTGCCATGCCAATGGCTACCTCCAGAATTTTTATCAGTTATGAATTCGGTTGTCCGGCAATTTGCTACAGCCGATAAAAGAAAATTACTAATGAGAATTAACTTGATCATAATTATAATGACCAGCTGTTTACTGCAAGTCAGTGCAACCAGTTTTGCGCAGCGATTTAGTTATAATAAACGACAGGTTGCACTACGTCAGGTTTTTCAAGAAATCAAAAAACAGACCGGATATAAAGTGCTGTATTCAGATCAGAACGTCAACGGAAATCTTTTAATTAATGCTGAATTTAATAATGCAGAGTTAGAAACTGTACTGCAATCTTTGTTGAAGGACCTGCAACTGACATATAAGATAGATCAGAAAGTAATTCTCATTAAATCGTTGGCAAAGCCCGTGTTTAAACAAATAACAGCTTTGCCAGCTAGAGCTGATATCAGCGGAAAAGTGGTAGATAATAAAGGAAAGCCTCTTCCCGGAGCATCAGTAAGCGTAAAAGGAGAAGGTAAGGTTGTAAGTACAAACGACGAAGGCATATTTCTTTTAAAGGATGTACAGGAGCCTGTAACATTGATTGTTTCATTTATAGGTTACATCCGCAAAGAAGTAGAGGTTGTTAAAAACCAACAATTAGTTATAACACTAATGGAGGATGTTGGTCAGCTAAACAATGTCATCGTGGTCGGTTACGATAGCAAGAAGCAGAATGAACTGACAAGTGCTGTTGCTGTTGTCTCATCGGTGAAATTAAAAGATGTAACGGCTAATAATATTGGCACAATGCTTCAGGGTAAAGTGGCAGGTTTGCAAGTAGTAAACAGTTCCGGTGCACCAGGCTCTGTTCCTGAAATAAGATTAAGAGGGGTGTCTTCTGTGAATGCCAATCAAAGTCCTCTTACAGTTGTAGATGGGATTATTGGAGGGAATTATGACCCTAATGATGTGGCATCAATTACGGTGCTTAAAGATGCCGGAGCTACGGCTTTGTATGGATCTCAGGCAAATGCAGGTGTTATTATTATAAATACAAAACGGGCTACATCCGGAGAAACCAACTTTGAGTTTAAGGCTACATCCGGATTTAGAACAGCTGATTTTGGTAAACTGGATGTGATGAACAGTGCTGAACTATATGACTCCCAAAAAGAGTTTTACCGGGATTATATTGTTGGTGCAACAGATAATTCATACAAGATAGATCTGATTAAATTTTATAGTGAACGCCCATTATCACTCTTAAATCAGGATTATGACTGGTCAAAAGAATCCTTTAAACCTGCGCCGGTAAACGCATTTTATTTGTCGGCCAGTGGAAGTACAGAAAAGAATAATTATTATGTAGGTGCATCTTACTATAATGAAAAGGGAACATTTCTGAACACAGGTTTTCAGCGAATTAACCTCCGCGCTAATTCAACCTACACATTCTCTAAGAAATTAAGTATTACCAATAATATCAACCTGAGTGCATCAATAGGTAAAAGTTATGATTACAACGATGTGTATTATTCCTTTTTAAATCTGCCATGGGACAATCCATACGATGAAAATGGTACGCCTATATATGTAGATGGGAATTCGACCTTTAAATGGTGGTCGCGGGATAAAATCAATCCAATCCATACGGTGAAGAATTCTGAACATCCTTACAAAGGGTTTGATGTAAATTATGACTTTGGATTAAACTATAACATTAACAGTTGGTTAACTTTCTCCAGTACAAACAGAGGTTCTGCAGGTTTTAATAAAGGGAAAAATTATTTCTCTCCAATTGTAGCAGGCACTTATCATGGAACTGGCTATATTGATGAGCTGAATACACTGAATTATGGGGTTATTTCCAATAATCTGTTTAAGTTTAATTTTCAATTTGGTGATCATTCTATTACAGGATTGGCGGGGATAGCCCTGGAGGCTGGACAAACAGAATACTCAGGAGCTTCGGGTAAGGGTTTGCCAGAAGGACTGAAGGTACTTAATGTTGTATCTAACAATCAACTTGTAAATGGGTTTACAGATAAAAGTTACCTGCAGTCTGGATTATCGCAGGTTAACTATAATTATAAAAGCCGCTACTTTTTATCGGGCTCATTTCGTATAGATGGATCCTCTGCTTTTCCGGAAGGAAATAGGTACGCTTCCTTTCCTTCGGTATCGGGGGCCTGGTTAGCAAGTAATGAAGATTTCTTGAAAAACAGTACCCTCATTGATAATTTAAAGCTAAGGTTAAGTTACGGTATTACGGGAACACAGGATATTGGTTCATCGAGGTATCTTGGTCTGTATTCTTTAACCACTCAATACAATTCATTAACCGGAGCTGTACCTTATCAGCTCGCGAGTCCTAATTTAACCTGGGAAAGTAAGCATCAAATTAATGCGGGTATTGATATCGGCTTATTTAAAAGAGTTAACCTTACAGTTGATGTGTATCGTAACAATACTAAAGATCTGCTTCTGCAAGTTTCGCAGCCTTTGTCTGTTGGCTTTGAAACGAAATGGGAAAATGCCGGAAATGTAATTAACAAAGGGATTGAATTAGGGATTAATACTACAAACATAAAAACAACGGATTTCGAATGGACTACAGATTTTACAATAAACTTTAACAGCAATAAATTATACGGTTTACCGGCCGACATTGTGAAGACAGGATCATGGAGCATTTCTCAGATCTATCGCAATGGAGGTAACCTTTACGAATTTTATATGCCTAAATGGCTTGGAATAGATAGTCAGACCGGAGCACCTGTCTGGGAAAAGCTGATTTATAATGAAGAGGGCAAAGCGGTTGCGAGTGAGAAAACACTAAATTATGCTGAAGCTACCACTCAGGAATCAGGATCGGCGTTGCCCAAATATCAGGGTGGTTTCAATAATAGTTTGAGTTACAAAGGTTTCAATTTACGTGTAAGTACTTACTTTAACTATGGCAATAAGGTGTTTAGCAACAACCTTCGTTTTATGATGAACGATGGACATGAACCTTATTATAACCAAATCAGACTACCCGATGGCGCTAAGATCTGGTCTGGTCCTGGTGATATTGATGCTACCGAGCCAAGCCCCCAGAATTCAGCAAATTCTACAGAAACATCTACCCGTTACCTTAAAGACGGCAGTTATTTTACGATCAGAAATATTTCATTTAGCTATGCTTTGCCTGCGTCGTTGGTAAAGAAACTGCACTTTAAAGCAATCACCTTAGGAGTTACGGCTGATAATGTGGCTACATTTTCGAATTTCTTAGGTCAGGATCCACAAACAACGATTAGTTCAGGAAGTTTTATAACGCCAGGGGTATCAGACTTCAAATATCCCAACAACAGGCAATATTTATTTACCGCTAACTTCAACTTTTAAGCATATGAAAAAGTATTTATTCTCCATAATTGTTTTCTTGCTCATCTTTGGGAACAGCTGCAAAAATCTTGATGTTGCACCAAGTGATGCCATTAGTACGGAAACATTGATTACTACTACTGACGGTTTAACCAATGCCTTAAATGGTGCTTATGCTTTATTTAAAGATCATATTGCATTTAATGGTACAATAGACCAGAACAATATGTATTTGCGTCAGTTTTATCATTTGTCTGACTTTGCCAGTGATGATATTGTATGCGGACAAGTCACTACCGACCCTCTGTTTTATAGCTTTAGTCTTGGTCATTCACCTTCGCAAGGCAACACCAGGTATTTCTGGTATGTGTCTTACAAAATAATTACCGGTGTCAATACGGTAATTGAAGCTGTAGAAAAGTCGGGAACACAGGATCCGGCAAAGCTGCAACTGCTTGGCGAATGTTATTTTCTAAGAGCGTTTTGTCATTTTAACCTGGTCCGGTTGTTTGGTAAACCTTATAGTGTTGACCCTAATGCCGATGGGGTTATCCTGCGTACAAACCTTACTGATCCATCTAAAAAGAAGAGGTCTACGGTTGCAGAAGTATATGCTGCTGTTATTGCCGATGCGGAGAAGGCTGCCTCTTTAATGACCCAGCCGAGAACAGTGCAATATGCATCAAAAGAAGCCGCCTGGGCGTTGTTATCACGAGTGAACTTATACAAAGAAGATAATCAGAAAGCTATTGAATATGCCAATATGGTGATCAATTCTAAACGGTTCAGTCTTGCGACTGCTGCAGCCTATCCTTCCCTGTTTGCAAATGCGCAAACAAGTACGGAAACGATTTTTTGTATAGCCTTTACTCCAGTTGACGATTATGGTAAATTCGGATCTATCGCATCGATGATCTATTCCGATGGGAATTCAGGATGGGGCGAGGAGTATGCTTCTTCTTCTTTGAGGAATGTGATGTTAAAACATCCTGAAGATGTTCGCTGGTCTTATATCGTCCCGCTGAAAGATGGTAATGGAATTATTCAGAAGAAAAATGGCATCGAAGTATATTATATAAGCAAGTTTTCTTTCCAGGGTGGTCTTCCAAATTTAAGCTCCCCAATCATGTTCCGTTTATCAGAAATGTATTTGAATAGGGCAGAGGCAGAAGCTAAGTTAAGCAATACTGGCGCCGCTCTTGACGACGTAGACCTGATCCGTAAAAATCGCGGACTGGAAAATTCTTTATACAATAAAATATTGCCATCAGGGTATTCGGCATTAGACGTTGTTCTGGAAGAGAAACGTATAGAAATGGCTTTTGAAGGGCATAGAACCTACGATATTTATCGCAATAAGAGGGCTATGAGTAAAGCTTACTGGGGTTATCATCTGGCCGGATTAAAAGAAACTGATATTGATTTGAGTAAGACACCAACTGGTTATGCTAATCTATCGGTGAACTACACTAACCCAAGGGTCATTTATTTTGTGCCGATAGATGAAGTGCTGAGTAATACGCTTGCTACTCAAAATCAATAATCCAATGTTAAAATGTCGATTATAAATATTTTATTGATATGAAGAATTTAAAAAATAACATATTCCGGTTGCTGATCATGATCACAGCGGTTACCATATTATACTCCTGTAAAAAGGATACAACCCCAAAACTGACCGATTTGCTGTATGACCTTACAGTAGATGGTAATCAGGTTGCCTTTAAAACAATAACAACAGGTATTTCATCATACAGGTGGGACTTTGGCGATGGAGGCTCCTCTACCGATGCCAATCCCGTACACGAGTATGCAGGTAAAGGTAAATATGTAACAACACTTTATGCAACAATAAATGGAAGTGTAACGGAGGCCTCTACCGTTATCAGAATTGCTAAAACTTCACCTGTTAAGCTTGATGACAATACCTTGAGTGACTGGGATAAAGTGACTACCAATATCCTTACTGCCGGTCCGGAGGGTGGTATTTTTCGATCAGCTAAATTTGATTACGATGGCAATTTTATTTACATATATGTAGAGATGAATTCTAAAAAAGCCAATAGCGATATCTTCGATTTCTATATTGACTCAGACAATAGTGCCGGCACCGGTTTATTAAGTGCCTATGCGGATGGTGGGTTTGATATTCTGCTGGAGGGACAACTGTTGAGCTCAGGTGTAGATATCTTCTATCATAATGGTGCGCAAAATAGCTTTAGCTTTGCTCAACAGTCCATTTCAGAGGCTTATAATGTAGGTACTATTACTGAAACGGCTGATGTTTTGAAATTTGAAATGCGTATTGCCCGCGGAAAGCTGAAGGGACTAACAGGCACTGGAATGCGAATAGGAATTATGGCCACAAAAAGTGATTGGTCTGTAACCCTTGGGAGTATTCCTGATGCAGGAGCTTCAGCATTCCTGCTTGATATGAGTGAGTAATTTTTAAAATAATTTCTTATGGCTAAAAATACAGCAAATCAATTTGTTGCCGGGCGTGTAGTATCCCTTGATGTGATGAGGGGATTAATCATGTTGTTGCTTTGTGCAGAGAGTTGCCATTTATATGGAGCTTTGAAAGGTCTTAATCCGGTACAGCCTGCGGCAATTCTTATTGAACAGTTTTTTCATCATCCATGGCATGGATTGCGATTTTGGGATCTGGTACAACCGGCATTTATGTTTATGGCAGGAGCGGCCATGTATATCTCATATAGTCGCAAACTGGAGAAAGGCAGTACCTGGAAAAAGAACTGGGGTCATATCGTAATCCGGAGTTTTAAGCTTTTCCTTTTTGGTGTTGGACTTCACTGTGTGTATGCAGGGAAGCCAGTCTGGGAACTTTGGAATGTGCTTACTCAGTTGGCTTTTACCACTTTGCTTGCCTACCTGATGATTGGCAAATCGTATACCTGGCAAATAATCAGTTCAGTGGGGTTACTGCTGTTTACGGAAACAATGTACCGTTTGATACTGATGCCAGGTTTTGATCAGCCATTTGTAGAAGGCCATAATTTTGGATCGTATGTAGATACGCTACTCATGGGTAAGATCAATCCGGATGGTTGGGTAGCCATAAATGCAATACCGACTGCAGCGCATACAATTTGGGGTGTGCTTGCAGGAAAACTTTTAATTTCAGCGCGATCAGCATCTTATAAAATGAAGATGCTGATCGGGTTTGGCTTGCTGGCCCTGCTTATTGGATTTGGATTGGATGCTTTACAGATCACCCCAATTATAAAAAGAATAAGTACCAGCTCTTTTGTGTTTTCATCGGGCGGATGGGTATTAATCATGCTGGCTGCGGTGTACTGGTTAGTCGACGTAAAGCAAAATGTGAAATACATATGGATATGCACTGTAATGGGAATGAATGCCATATTTATCTATGTATTTTTCGAGACCATCGGTGTCCAGTGGCTGAATGGTGTGGTCGGAATTTTTACAGGAGATATTTTAGCAATGTTGTTTGGATTACCGACCAATGTTAGCGCTGTGATCACCGCTTTAAGTACGCTTTTGGTTGAATGGGCGCTCTGTTACTGGCTCTACAAGCGCAATATCTTTTTCAAGCTTTAAATAATTTCATTTAAAAAGGAAATCATTATGAATATAAAATTGACCCTTAACTGCTTATTTTTTTCTATTGTTATCCTTACGCTTTTCAGCTCCTGTAAAGAGGAAAACGACAGCCTGGTTAAGGTAGAGAAGGTTAATGTAGCCTACTTGGAAAGTACTGAAGATTTTCCTAATCCTGAACGTGGTTTTTACCGTTACTCAGAAACCACTGCAAGTAGCTATACCGTACTTGACGCAGAAACACTTAAAGCTTATCGTTCGTTGCAGGATGTTTCTACAGCAAATTACAAAGTATATAGCACGCTCGTTTTCAGATATTACATTTTAGACAATGTAACCAACACGAGCATCTCAGAATCGTTTCTGAATAACATTAAAAAAGATATGGCAGCTGCAAGAACGGCGGGAGTGAAACTGATTCCGCGTTTTGTGTATACTGCCACTGCGCGCCCGGGTAACTGTCCAGAAGGATTTATTTGCCCAACTTATGGTGATGCCACTAAGTCTGTTGTTTTGAGTCATATTGCACAGCTTAAACCTGTGCTTACAGAGAATGCAGATGTGATTGCTTGTGTACAACTTGGATTTATTGGTACCTGGGGTGAGAATTATTATACTGATTTCTTTGGTGATGCCTCTATGAATGGTGGACAGGAGAGTAAACTAACAGATCAGAACTGGCGAGACAGGATAGAAGTATTAAAGGCTTTACTTGCTGCGATGCCATCCGATAGAATGGTTCAGGTGCGCTACCCACAATTTAAGCAACGCTTTTTGTTTGGCGTAAACTCAGCGCTTTCTTCAGCACCAATTGCTGAGCTTATGGCATTCACAATGTCGGACGAATCTCGTATAGGTTTTCATAATGATTGTTTCCTTGCCAGTGCTAATGACTTTGGAACCTATGAGGATTATGGAAATAGCAGTACGCCAAGAACATCAGACGGTATGGTTTTAAATACCTTAAGGGATTATATGAAGGCTGACAGCAGATATGTTGTTGTTGGTGGGGAAACTTGTTCGGATGATTACAGTCTTAACGATTGTGAGCCAGCTGGTAAAGCCCAGGAGGAACTTGCAGCCATGCACTTTAGCTATCTGAATGCCCATTATAATACGGCAGTAAATAATGACTGGCAAGCAGGTGGCTGTATGGATAATATTAAGAAAAACCTGGGTTATCGCTTTGTCTTGCAATCTGCAGTTTTACCTGATAATGCTGTGAAAGGCACAAGCTTAAATGTA
>NZ_CAMLHF010000101.1 GCF_946479715.1 uncultured Pedobacter sp.
TCAATTAATATTATTGAAGCAGCTCAAAAAGTAATTAAAAGAGCAAAAAAATAATATCACCTATCCAACCAAAATAGAATAATGAAGCAGGTTGAAGATTCAGAGATTTTAGAGAAGTTCTCAAACACAAAAACTCGCGATGAAGCCTTTAACCTGCTTTTAAATAAATATCAACAAAAAATTTACTGGCACATCCGACGCCTGGTAATTGATCACGACGATGCAGATGATCTGGTACAGGATGTGTTTATTAAGGTTTGGAAAAATCTCGATTCTTTCCGCAGCGATTCGCAACTTTATACCTGGATATATAGGATTGCTACCAATGAATCTATCACCTTTCTCAATAAAAAGAAACAAAGAAATAATACCCCTTTAGACGAGGTGTCTGATGAATTGGCAGAGACCCTGGTAGCTTCATCTTATTTTAATGGAGATAAAGTACAGCTAAAACTACAGCAGGCATTATTAACTTTACCTGAAAAACAAAGACTTATATTTAACATGAAATATTTTGATGAACTTAAATATGAGGAAATTTCGGAGATCACTGGCACCAGTGTAGGTGCTTTAAAAGCCTCTTTTCACATAGCGGTAAAAAAAATTGAAGTTTTTATGCTAAATGAAGACATTACCTTTTAAACCTTTTGGCAATTAATGCATCAATACATTTGTAATGAAACAAGATTTTGAAAACGATGAATGGATGAAGGGAGTTCGGGAAACCGGATTTACTACTCCTGCGCATTATTTTGATGAATTGAGCGAAAGTATCAATGCCAGAATTAGTGCTGAAAAATTAAAATCTGTTATTCAAAATGACGGGCATACTGTACCTGATCATTACTTTGAAAAATTGCAAGCCAATATTTTATCAAAAACAGTAGGTGAAACAAAACCAATTGCAAAACCTAAAGTTATACGCTTATGGAATTCCAGTCTCGTTAAGTACGCTTCGGCAGCCTGCTTCTTATTAATAACTGGCGTAGGTCTATATTTCAACCAACAGCAAAGCCCTGCTCAACAAACAGTTTCTTCAGATTTGGCGACAGAGCAAATGCTATACGACATTGATGAGCAAGTAATTATAGATCACATTAGCAGTACCGATATTACACAGCCTAAGTCGACAGTAGCTGATACTGATTTAGAAAATTATATACTAACTAATTATTCGCAGAATGAGCTTGCAACAAGTTTATAATTTATAAAAAGAAATGAAAAATTTAACCATTATAGCATTCCTTTTCGCATTTCCATTTCTTGCAATGGCACAAAAGCCAGATGACAAAAAACGCGAAGAAATTGAATCTTATAAGATTACATATTTAACCCAAAAACTTGAGCTTTCGGCTGAAGAAGCTAAGATCTTCTGGCCAATCTACAATGATTACCAAAAAGAACAAGCCCAACTGCGTAAAGAACGTGGACAAAAGATGATCAGTTTCAGAAAAATGCCCGAAATTGATGAACTATCTGATAGTGAAGTACAAACACTTATTGTTAATGATTTTAGCTTTAAACAAAGAGAATTAAACCTCGACAAGAAATATTACGCAAAACTAAAAGCGAGCTTACCCATTAAGGTTATAGGAAAATATTACAGGGCACAGGAAACCTTTAAGCGTGAACTACTATCAAGATACCGTAATAAAAGGCCTTAAAAAGGTGTGAAGCGAAATAATTCTTACCTTTGTGCATGCTTACACAACGTCAGTTATTTCTTCAACATAACGCTCAAACCACATTAGAACCTCTTCTTTTAGAATTTAATAAAGCCAGTGGAATGTATCTTTATGATACTGAGGGTAAAAAATACCTCGACCTAATTGCCGGTATTGGCGTTAGCAATGTTGGTCATTGCCATCCTGCCGTTGTGGAAGCAGTAAAAAATCAGGCTGAAAGTTATATGCATATCATGGTATATGGCGAGTTTGTTCAAAGTCCACAAGTGAATTTTGCAAAGGCCCTTGCAGATGTTCTGCCTGCTAATTTAAATTGTACTTATTTTGTAAATTCCGGAGCAGAAGCCGTTGAAGGTGCAATGAAGCTTGCAAAACGCTATACACATCGTACAGAAATTATTTCCTGCAACAATTCCTATCATGGCAGTACTCAGGGTGCATTAAGCTTAATGGGCAACGAGGAGTTTAAGCAAGCTTATCGTCCGTTATTACCTCATATTAAATTTATTGAATACAACTCCCTACCAGATCTTGATCTCATCACTACAAATACCGCAGCAGTATTTGTTGAAACCATACAGGGTGAAGCAGGAATTAGAGTTGCCGATAAAGCCTATTTTAAAGCGCTTAGAGAGAAATGCACTGCTAGCGGCACATTATTAGTGCTTGACGAAATACAATGCGGTTTTGGACGAACTGGCAGGCTATTTGGTTTTGAGCATTTTGACATTGTGCCTGATATTCTTTTACTGGCCAAAGGTATTGGCGGTGGCATGCCTATCGGTGCATTTATTAGTTCAAAAGAGATCATGATAGCTCTGGCAACCAACCCGATACTTGGCCACATTACAACCTTCGGCGGTCATCCTGTTAGCTGCGCAGCTGGCCTGGCAACATTACAAACCATTCTTCACGAAAATATTGTTGACGGGGTAACTGAAAAAGGTGAGCTGTTTAAGAAATTACTGGTACATCCGGCAATAAAGGAAGTGCGTGGTAAGGGTTTAATGATTGCCATCGAGTTTGAAAACTTCGAAACAAACAAAAAGATCATTGATGCTTGCATTGCTGATGGCGTAATAAGCGACTGGTTTTTACATTGCAGCAACTCCATGCGTGTAGCCCCCCCATTAATTATTAGCAACGAGGAAATTGAATACGCCTGCTCTGTTATTTTAAAGAATACCGAACTGATAACAAATCCTTAGCTCATCTTTTGTCTTTTAATTAGGTAGGCTTGCAATATGGGATAGAACCCGGCAGAAATATCGGCATCAATCATATCGATCTTATATTGAGTACACTTAAGCTGAATAGCTTGTCTGTAACTGCTCATTTTTAACAGATATGCTTCTTTTACTTTGGATGTATGTGCCTTAAGAGTAGCACCTGTTTCCATATCTACAAACTCATAGGGTCTATTTTCAAAGCCGAAATCTACCTCCTTTGATTTATCAGTAACATTAAAAATAATTACTTCGTGCTTGTTAAACTTTAAATGTTGCAGGGCAGAAAACAACGCTTCAGTCTCGTTCTCATCCTGCATGGTATTTAACATATCACTAAAAACTACCACCAATGAGCGTTTGTGAATCAGCTCTGCTATCTGATGTAAAGCCTGATCTACATTGGTTTTTACATCCATCTTTTGAGATTTCAATATCCCTTCCAGATGTGTAAATAAATATTTTTGATGTGTTGTAGTAGATTTTGCCGGAGTATTTAATAATAGATGATCTGTAAAAAGACTAAGACCAAAGGCATCGCGCTGCCGTTTTAATAAGTAAATTAAAGCTGCAGTTGCTTGTATCGAAAAATTGAGCTTATTGTATTCGTTTATCGGGAAATACATAGAAGATGATACATCTATGATAAACTGACAACGGAGGTTGGTCTCTTCTTCGTACCTTTTACTGAACAGTTTATCTGTTCGGGCAAACAGTTTCCAATCAATATTCTTAACACTATCACCTACATTGTAAAGCCTGTGTTCTGCAAATTCAACGGAAAAGCCATGAAACGGGCTCTTATGAAGACCGGTAATAAAGCCTTCTACCACCTGTCGGGCAAGAAGTTCTAAATTACTGTTAAAGTGTAAGGCTTGTTCATCAAATGGCAACTGCATAGTGTAAATATAAAAAAAGCGTTCATAAGTTATGAACGCTTTTTTTAAACTAGTATATGTTGAGTTACAATAACTGCTTATCTAATTTCTGTGCTAATACAGATTTTGGAACTGCACCAACTTGCTTATCTACAACCTGACCATCTTTAAAGTACAACAATGCAGGAATGTTGCGAATTCCGAACTGAGTTGAGATCTGAGGATTATTGTCTACATTCACTTTACCCACGATTGCTTTTCCTTCGTATTCTTTTGAGATCTCATCTACTGATGGTCCAACCATGCGACATGGACCACACCATTCTGCCCAAAAATCAACCAAAACGGGTTTATCTGATTTTAATACAACTTCCTCGAAGTTTGCATCTGTAATTTCCAAAGCCATAATTCTTATTTTTATTTTATTTTTTCTATTGAAATCAGCGGTTAAAAGCCTGTGGCATAAACTCTGTGAGTATAAACTTATTAGGCTATTGCTAATGCAAATATATAATCAATTGTAGTGCCATCTACTTTACTAATGCCAAAATGACATTAGTTCAACTTAGGGTGAACATCCAAACTCTGCAATTGTTCTAGAAATTGATTGCTAGGATTGATTTTAACCGACTTAGAAGGCATTTTAATGTTCACATTCTGTTCCCTATCATAAACCTCAAAAAGTAGCTGGCAATTTTGCTGATCAGTATTGGCCTTATTGTCTTCTAATATCGCATTAATTTGAGTCATAAAGTCATCGTCGATCCTTTCAAGTGGCACCTGAATGGTTACAGATTTGGCTAACTTGTCTCTTAATTCCGAAAGCAGGTTAATTGAAGTGATCTTAAACTCCCAATCGCCCTCTTTTCTAAACCGTTCTCCAACCCTTCCGCGAATCTGTAGAAAATAGCCGTCCGTAAGAAATTGCTTAAATTTAATGAAATCATCACCAAACAACGCAAGCTCACAACTGTCATCATAGTCTTCAAAAACCATGGTTCCGAAAGGCTTTCCAGTTTTGGTCATCCTTTGAGCGGCAACCACTACTAATCCTCCTACAACCAGTTCTCTGTTCTTTATTCCTTCAAACTCTGCTAGTACCTCTTCATTTGTGTCGCCTGTTCTTATCTTATTAACCACAGAAAGATGTTTAACCTTTTGCTGGCAAAATTCTTTTAATTCTAAACGGTAATTATCAAGCGGATGGCCACTCAGGAATATCCCAATGGCATCCTTTTCAAATTTTAACCGATCAATTAAACTCCATTCCGGTGCAACCGGAAGCGATGGTTCTGAAATCATATCGGCAACCGAACCTCCAAATAGAGACGATTGAGACGAAGATTCATTATTCGAAAAATCGTTGGCAAACTTGATAAGCTTCTCAATACCGTTCATTTTCTCATTTAAACCCACAAAAAAGTATTGCGCTCGATGATAACCGAAGCCATCAAATGCACCGCTATAAACGAAACTCTCGTATGCTTTTTTATTTACGGTGCGGGTATTAGATCTTTTGGCAAAATCATGAACGTCTTTGTACATACCATTCGTATTACGCTCTTCAATAATACTTTCTACCGCCTTATCACCAACTCCTTTAATACCAGATAAACCAAAACGGATTTCACCCTGCAGGTTTACAGAAAACTTAATGTCTGACTCATTAACATCCGGGCCTAGTACTTGAACCCCCATTTGCTTACACTCTTCCATAAAAAAGGCAACCTGTTTAATGTCACTCATATTGTTTGACAACACGGCAGCCATATATTCGGCAGGATAATGAGCCTTTAAATACGCCGTTTGGTAAGCAATCCATGCATAACAGGTGGAGTGAGATTTGTTGAAGGCATAGGATGCAAAGGCCTCCCAGTCTTTCCAAATCTTTTCAAGGGTAGCAGGGTCATGTCCTTTCTCTGCAGCCTGGGCTACAAATTTGGGCTTCATCTTATCCAATACGTCCTTTTGCTTTTTACCCATGGCTTTACGCAAAACGTCAGCCTCACCTTTGGTAAAACCCGCAAGCTTTTGCGATAAAAGCATCACCTGCTCCTGATATACGGTGATACCGTAGGTTTCCTTTAAATATTCTTCGCAAGCATCAAGGTCATACTGAATCTCTTCTTCTCCGTTTTTCCGGCGTACAAAGCTTGGAATATACTCCAAAGGTCCCGGGCGATACAGCGCGTTCATAGCAATTAAGTCACCAAAAACTGTAGGCTTCAGCTCCTTCATGTATTTCTGCATCCCGTTACTCTCGTACTGGAAAATACCTATGGTTTCACCACGTTGGAAAAGCTCATATGTTTTTTCATCATCGATAGGGAAATTATCAGGATCAAGGTCTACTCCATGGCCAAGTTTTACAAGCTTTACAGTATCCTTAATAAGGGTCAGCGTTTTTAACCCCAAAAAGTCCATCTTTAACAAACCTGCACTTTCTACAACAGAGTTGTCGAACTGCGTTACATACAGATCAGAATCCTTAGCCGTAGAAACAGGAACGAAGTTCGTAATATCATCGGGCGTAATAATTACCCCACAAGCATGTATACCTGTGTTGCGTAAAGATCCTTCCAGAATCTGTGCCTGCAGGATGGTTTCGGCACTTAAGTTTTTAGCCTCAGATAATACCTTTAATTCTAAAACCTTTTCGTATTCATCTGCTCTTAAAGCACCTTTTAAGGTCTTTTCATCAAGCGTAAATATCTTGGCCAGCTTCATATTAGGTATGAGCTTGGCTATTTTATCAGCTTCAAAAAGTGGCAGATCCAGTACACGTGCAGTATCTCTGATAGAAGATTTTGCAGCCATGGTACCATAAGTAATGATCTGCGCAACCTGGTTTGAACCGTATTTTTTAATTACATAATCCATTACCCTGCCACGACCCTCATCGTCAAAGTCGATATCAATATCGGGCATGGATACACGATCCGGGTTCAGGAAACGCTCAAAAAGGAGGTCGTATTTAATCGGATCTATATTGGTGATCCATAAGCAATATGCAACAACCGATCCCGCAGCAGAACCACGGCCCGGCCCAACAGAAACATCAAGGTTTCTGGCCTCAGCAATAAAATCCTGTACAATAAGGAAGTAGCCTGGATAACCTGTTTTTTCGATAGTCTGCAGCTCGAAATCAAGTCGCTCAGTAATTTCGGGTGTAAGCTCGCCATAACGTTTTTTAGCGCCTACATAAGTAAGATGGCGCAGGAATTTGTTTTCTCCACGTTTTCCTCCATCCTCTTCATCCTCGGCAACTAAAAACTCTTCGGGGATATCGAACTTAGGTAAAAGTACCTCACGGGCAAGTTTATAGATCTCAATTTTATCTACAATTGATTGTATGTTTAAAATTGCTTCGGGAAGATCAGCAAAAAGTGCCTTCATCTCATCGGAAGATTTGAAATAGTATTCCTGATTAGGCAAACCATAACGAAAACCCCGGCCACGACCTATTTGTGTAGCTTGTTTTTCGCCATCTTTTACACAAAGTAAAATATCATGCGCATTTGCATCCTTTTTACCAATGTAATAGGTATTGTTGGTAGCAACCATTTTCACCTCATGCTTGCGCGCCAGAGAAACAAGAGAAACATTTACAATATTCTCATCATCCTGGTTGTGGCGCATCAGCTCGATATAAAAATCGTCGCCAAATTGTTCTTTCCACCATAGCAAAGCTTCTTCTGCCTGACGCTCTCCAATATTCAGCAATTTGCTGGAAATCTCACCGTAAAGGTTTCCGGATAGTACAATAATATCTTCCTTATACTGCTCAATAACTGCCTTATCTATCCTTGGTACATAGTAAAAACCTTTGGTATAGGCAATGGACGACATTTTTGCCAGGTTATGATAGCCATTTTTATTCTTGGCCAGCAATACCATCTGATATCCATCATCTTTACGTTTTTTGTCTTCGTGGTTTTCACACACAAAAAACTCACATCCTACTATTGGTTTTAAAATAACATCAGTAGGTTCCTCTCCTTTTTCAACCGCAGCAGCATTTTTAGCCTCTATAGCTTTATTATGATTCAGTACCTGAGTTACAAAATGAAAGGCCCCCATCATATTTGCATGATCGGTCATCGCAACAGCAGGCATTTTCTCGGCCGCTGCTGCCTTTATAAGCGCAGGAATATTGATGGTCGACTGTAGAACAGAAAACTGCGTATGGTTGTGTAAATGTGCAAAAGAGGCATTTTTAAGCTCTTCTTTATTACCTGCAAGTTCCTGTTTAGAAGGTCCACCGCTGGTTTTTTGCAACCTTTTTCTGATATCATCAGATGCCGACTTAAGGTTTATATGTGTTAAACCAATGCGGTTTATTACTCCCGGGTTCTTTTCTTTAAAAAGACGTAAATAGTTTTGGTCTGCCTGTAACTGATCAGGTCTGAAGGTATCAATTTTCAGAAGTTGAAAAAAGCAACGTGTAGTTGCCTCTACATCGGCAGTAGCATTGTGCGCTTCCGAAAATGGCTCACCAAAAAGGTATTCATGAAGTTCAGTTAAATTAGGTAATTTAAACCTGCCCCCCCTACCACCTGGAAGACGCAACAGCTCGGCTGTAGTTTCTGTACAGGTATCAAGAACAGGCATCTGTGCCATCGGACTTTCTACCCCCATCCTATGAAACTCGCAGCCCATAATATTAACATCGAAACCAATGTTCTGGCCAACAATAAATTTTGCCTTAGAAAGTGCAATGTTAAATTTCTCTAACACCTCCTGTAATTCAATCCCTTGCTCCTGAGCAAGTTCAGTCGAAATACCGTGAATACGCTCGGCATCATATGGAATATTAAATCCGTTCGGATTTACAAGATAATCCTGGTTTTCGATAAGATTACCAAACTCATCATGTAGCTGCCATGCAATTTGAATACACCTTGGCCAATTATCAGTATCAGTAATCGGGGCATTCCAATTGCGTGGTAAACCTGTAGTTTCGGTGTCAAAAATCAAATACATATTGTAATTAAATTACTCGTTTCGGAATTCAAGAATGGAAGTCCAAAAATACGTATTTTTTGTCTGTGATGTAAGGTGTTTCTAAATTTTAAGATCAGGCCAGTGCCGCATCGGTAAAGGGAAGAATGTGATGTTCCTGAGAGACAAGCTTTGAGGTATTATAACCACGCTGCCCACATCTGTCAATAATTTCTGAAAGTAGTTTATCAGCCATACCTGGCTTACGCGACAAAATAGAAAGATGTCTGTGCTTAGGATGCCCAACTACCGCATACGAATAATCATCGGCCAATTCCACTATCCAATAATCACTTTTAAAAGGCCATACATACTGAGCCTTTAAAATGGCATTATTACTGCCTCTGGTTACAAAAAGTTTTGATCGGGTATATCTTTGTTCATCAGTTCCAACGACTTTATAGGTAGTAAAAACAGCGTAGTAACCATCGGGATGTATTACATAAGTTTCTGTTGTTTGATACCAGTCTTTATCCATAATAGTGGGTATGGAACATAGCGAATACCATTTGCCTGCATAAGACATTATATCAACTTTTTGTACTGGTATATTTTCCATAAGCCCCCCTATTTTTTCACTCGATTAGCAAATGTAAATTCTTTATCATAAAACCAGCAATAAAGAATAAAGTTTTAAAAACCATTTTTTAAACTCATGTATTTTTCTAACTTCGAAGGGAAGGTAACATATGTAAAAAACTATATTTATGAAGATAACGGTTGTAGGTGCAGGTGCCGTTGGCGCTACCTGTGCAGATAATATTGCCAGAAGAGAATTAGCTGAAGAGCTAATTTTACTGGACATTAAAGAAGGTTTTGCAGAAGGCAAGGCAATTGATATGATGCAAACGGCCGCTCTATTAGGCTTTGACACTAAAATTACCGGTGTTACCAACGATTATGCCAGCACGGCAGGATCTGAAGTTGTGGTTATAACTTCGGGCTTACCGCGTAAACCGGGCATGACCCGCGAAGAGTTAATTGGCATTAACGCCGGCATTGTAAAGGGCGTTGCCGAAAATATCTTAAAACATTCGCCTGACACCATTATCATCGTGGTTTCGAACCCGATGGACACCATGAATTATCTGGCCTTAAAAACTTCAGGACTACCTAAAAACCGCGTAATAGGAATGGGTGGTGCTTTAGATTCATCAAGGTTTAAATATTACTTAAGTCAGGAATTAGGCTGTTCCCCAGCTGATCTGAATGCCATGGTTATTGGCGGTCATGGAGATACAACTATGATTCCTTTAATTAACCATGCCACCTGGAATAGCATCCCTGTTACTCAATTCTTAAGCAAAGAACAACAAGAAAAAGTTGTTGCCAGCACCATGGTAGGCGGTGCTACTTTAACCAAACTAATTGGCACATCGGCATGGTACGCACCCGGTGCAGGTACTGCTGCAATGGTTGAAAGTATTGTACGCGACCAGAAAAAACTGATCTCATCCGGGGTGTTCCTGGAAGGAGAATATGGACAAAAAGATATTTCATTAGTGGTTCCGGTAATTCTTGGTAAAAACGGTGCCGAAAAAATACTTGACATTAAATTAAGTGATACTGAACAAGATACATTTAACAAAAGTGCTGATGCTGTCCGTAACATGAATGATGTACTTTATGAAATGAAACTCGTTTAAAACGAGGGTATACAGATCTGCTTAAATGAGACCAATCTCAATACCCTTAATATTAATAAGCTTACAAGACGACGGTTTCCACCTACTGGTGGAAATTGTTGTTTTTGGACAAAAGTTGTTCGCCGTTGTTGACACAGGGGCATCAAGGTCGGTTTTTGACAAAACCTTTGTTAAAGAACATCTTAAAGAGCTGGAACATAGCGAAGAAACACAGGCGACCACATTATTCTCTACCTCAAGTACGTTGCAGGCGGTAATACCAGCTATAAAAATTGGCAGCCTTGTATTAAAAGATTACGAAACTGTAGCACTGGATTTGGAAACAGTAAACCAGGCTTACGAAAATCTTGGGCACCCACCCATAATAGGCATTATAGGTAGCGATTTACTCTTGAAATATCAGGCAGTAATCAACTATAAAAAGATGAAACTATACCTTTATAAATAAGTATTTTAATATTTACTATAGGGATCAAACAAGGGTAATTCTTTATTAAGTCTTTTTACTATCCGTTTATATACCCTTATTGTTTCATATTGAAAAATAAAAGTATGTATAAGATTTCCAGCCCTAACCAAGAGGGATAAAGGAGATGACGACAGTGAGATAATTCAGGATGATGAAAATGCAAAAACGGGTGCATCATAAGTTTATGACACACCCGTTTTTAATATTATTGAAAGCTTAAAAATTAAGCATCAATTTTAGCATATTTTGCGTTTCTTTCAATGAACTCTCTTCTTGGAGCAACATCATCGCCCATAAGCATGGAGAATGTATGATCGCACTCTGCAGCGTTTTCAATTGTTGCCTGCATTAATGTACGTTTTGCCGGATCAAGAGTTGTGTCCCACAGTTGTTCTGCGTTCATCTCTCCCAAACCTTTATAACGTTGAATATGTACGCTTTCTTCTTTACCAGCACCTTTTAAGCGCTGTACCGCAGCATCACGTTGCTGATCATTCCAGCAATATTCAAATTCTTTACCTTTTTTAACCTGATACAACGGAGGAGCAGCGATATAAACATATCCAGCCTCTATCAATGCTTTCATATACCTAAAGAAGAAGGTAAGAATCAGCGTAGTGATGTGAGATCCATCGATATCCGCATCCGTCATGATTACGATTTTATGATAACGAAGTTTGGTAAGATTTAAGGCTTTGTCATCCTCTGGAGTACCAATACTTACGCCAAGAGCGGTAAACATATTTTTGATCTCATCATTTTCGTAGATCTTATGTTCCATTGCTTTTTCAACATTCAGGATCTTACCTTTTAGCGGCAGGATGGCCTGAAAGTTACGATCTCTACCTTGTTTGGCAGTTCCACCTGCGGAGTCTCCCTCCACCAGATATAGTTCGCATTTTTCTGGATCGCTATCTGAACAATCGGCAAGTTTACCCGGAAGGCCTGAACCTCCCATAACACTCTTGCGTTGTACCATTTCGCGGGCTTTACGCGCAGCAGCACGGGCAGTAGCCGCAAGAATTACTTTATTAACAATTGATTTAGCTTCTCTGGGATATTCTTCCAGGTAAATACCAAGGGCCTCGCCTACAGCAATATCAACCGCGCCCATAACCTCAGAGTTACCTAATTTGGTTTTGGTTTGGCCCTCAAACTGAGGCTCCTGAACCTTAACAGAAATTACTGCTGTTAAACCTTCTCTAAAATCATCACCGGTGATTTCGAATTTAACGCCTTTAAGCAATCCTGACTTATCAGCATATGCTTTTAAGGTTCTGGTTAAACCTCTTCTAAAACCGGCAATGTGTGTACCACCCTCATGTGTGTTAATATTGTTTACATAAGAGTGAACGTTTTCTGCGTAGCTATCGTTGTACTGCAAAGCAAGTTCAACAGGAATACCATTTTTGATTCCTTCAACATAAATTGGTTCAGCAATTAAAGATGGACGATTACCATCAAGGAATTGAACAAATTCTTTCAATCCACCTTCAGAATGGAAAAGTTCAGTACGGAAAGTTCCATCATTATTTACTTCACGCTCATCAGTAAGCGTTAAACTAATGCCTTTATTTAAGAAAGACAGCTCTCTTAATCTTGAAGCCAGGGTATCATAACGGTACTCTGTAGTTTGTGTAAATATAGTAGGGTCTGGTGTAAAGGTTACTATGGTACCACGTTTATCGGTTTCACCGATAGATTTTACTTCGTATAGCGGTTTACCAATATTGTATTCCTGTACCCAGATTTTACCTTCTCTGTGTACTTCTGCTCTTAAATGGGTTGACAATGCGTTTACGCAACTTACCCCCACACCGTGTAAACCACCAGATACTTTGTAAGTATCCTTATCGAATTTACCACCTGCGTGCAGAACCGTCATTACAATTTCCAGTGCAGATTTCTGTTCTTTTGTGTTAATTCCTGTTGGAATACCACGTCCGTTATCTTCAACTCTTATCGAGTTATCTTCAAGAATATTTACATAAATGGTATCGGCGTGTCCTGCCAATGCCTCATCAATCGAGTTATCTACAACCTCATACACCAGGTGATGTAAACCTTTAACTCCTGTATCGCCTATATACATCGAAGGGCGCTTACGCACCGCTTCTAAACCTTCTAAAACCTGTATATTATCTGCCGAATAATTTGAATTAGGATCCTTTTCTTCGCTCATATTTTTAAATAAAACAATTAGACTCAAATTTAACCATTTATGGCCAATTAACGGCAAATGTGGATAACTATTTGACTTAAAATAGCCAAAAAACATCCGAAAAAAAACAGTTCTTTAGGATACTAAATTTGAAATTTTATATTTGTTGAAATTTATCACTCAGAAATGGGCAAGAGGATAGGTTTATAACCCAGAAAAAACAAATTAAACACTAATGAAAACAAAATCAACATTAGGCAGTATAGCTACTGCTGTAGCCATAGTTTCTTTAATGGCATCTTGTCAGAATAAAGAAGAGAAGGCTGGCACAGCTACTAAATCTGAGCCAACTACTGTTTCAAATAATGAGAAAATTGTTTATGTGAACTCTGATTCATTGCTAACAAAATATCAGTATTTTAAAGACATTAAAGTAAAATTAGAAGCAAAATCTAAAACAGCGCAAGCTGATCTTGGATCTAAACAACAAGCGTTTCAACGTGAGGTTGCTGCTTACCAGCAACAGGCAAATACATTACCTGCTGATCAAAGAGCTAAAACTGAAGAAAGATTAGCCCGTAAACAACAGGAATTACAAGCTTATCAACAAAATGCAGGTGCTGCACTTCAAACTGAACAGGCTACTGAAAACGAAAAACTCTATGACAAAGTTGCTGATTACCTGAAAGGTTATGCAAAAAAGAAAGGTTATAAAATGGTGTTGACTTATTCTAAAGGAAACAGCGCAATTTTATTTGCTGACGAAAGTTTAGATGTAACCAGTGAAGTTATTATTGGATTAAACGATACTTACAAACCAGCAACAAAATAATGCCGGTTTATTAACATATAAGGTGCCCCGAATTATCGGGGCATTTTTTTTGCACCACAATTTATATGGACAAATTAAAAGAGCACGAGAAATTCATGAGGCTGGCAATTCAGCTTTCTGAAGAAAATGTTTTAGAAAAGATGGGAGGCCCTTTTGGTGCCGTTGTAGTAAAAAACGGAAAAGTTATTGCAAAAAGCGCCAATATGGTTACCGCAAGTAACGACCCTACCGCACATGCAGAAGTTGCTGCAATAAGGCTGGCCTGCAAAAAACTAAAAACATTTGATTTAAGCGGATGTGTGATCTATACCAGTTGCGAGCCATGCCCTATGTGCCTGAGCGCTGTTTACTGGGCAAGGATTGACACTATCTATTACGCAAATACAAAAATAGATGCGGCAGATATAGGCTTTAGCGACAAATTCATTTATGATGAAATTCATAAATCTATGGCCGATCGTGTCCTTCCTTTTAAACAAATGCTTAGAGATGATGCGCAAAGAGCCTTTAAGCTTTGGAGTAAAACTGCAGAGAAGACGGAATACTAGTCTTTTCTGTAACTTGTAACTGCCTTGGCACGTCTTATATCAAACAGCGTAATGACAATGTATAAAACCCTGCAGAATGGACAATTATAAGCAAAAAGTAGAGATTGAACTGGAGTTTTGGAAAAGGAGCATTCTTAAAAAACCATCTGTTTTGAGCAAGGTTACAGATGGTATTCAAAAAAAGATAAACACCTATATTCCCGACAAGGTTCATAATGCGATTACTGCTGCTATTAAGGGAATGACAAAGGCTGTTCTTTTTGGTTCTACTTATACTACTTCTTCCATCCCTCCAATTGGAATGAGTTTGATTCACAGGGAAGCGCTAGTGCGCGAAAAAATAGACAGTTACTGTAAAACCGGAGCTGCTGAAGGTGGCATAACCGGGGCCGGAGGTTTTTTAATGAGTATGGCCGACTTTCCAATTCTTGTCGGCATAAAGATGAAAATGCTTTTTGAAATTGCTGCTTTATATGGTTTTGATGTGAAGGATTTTCGGGAACGTTTATACATTCTTTACATTTTCCAATTGGCTTTTTCAAGTAAGGAGGGTGCCGCAAAGGTATTTCTGCATATGCAGAACTGGGATCAAAAACTAATAGTGCTACCGGAAAGTTCCGACAATTTCGACTGGAAAACGTTTCAACAGGAGTATCGAGATTATATTGATATTGCTAAGCTGGCTCAATTGCTACCTGTGGTAGGTGCCGCTGTTGGAGCAGTTGCCAATTATCAGCTGATTAAGAAATTAGGGAAAACGGCAACCCAGGCTTATCGGATGCGTTTAATAAAAAAAGAATAACTATTCTTCTTCTTCAAACATCCCCCCTATCAAATCGTCGGTTTCACGCCTATCCTTTTTAGTTGGTCGGCCAGATCCTCTGTCTCTTTTTAATGCAGGGGCATGAAACATGGATTTAAATGCATGCGTTTCTTCGACCGGAGTGATGTCTTTGTATTTAGTTACCGCAATTTTAGATTCTACCCTGTTGTACAAAAGCTCCACTACTTCTATTAATTTTTTTTCTATCCCTTTTGATACCTGGTAAACATCACCCGGTTTTACAATAGCAGAAGGCTTAAGGTTTTGGCCATTAAATTTAACGCGACCTGCTTTACAGGCCTCTGTGGCTAAACTTCTGGTTTTAAATAGTCTTATTGCCCACAGGTATTTATCAATTCGTAATTTTTCCTTTTCAGTCATAAAAAATCAAAAATACATAAGAACCATCAGGAATTGATAAATACGAATAAAAAAAACAATAATTATATGGCAAAAAACAATGCGCTATACATAAAATTCATTTATTTTGTCAAAAAATAAACAAACAACATGATAGCAGAATTAAAAAAGTTAGTAGAAGCCGCTTGGGAAGACAGAACTTTATTAGAATATACGGAACATTGTGAAGCAATTGAAACCGTAGTTATGCAGTTAGATAAAGGTGAATTGCGTGTAGCAGAACCTATTCTAAATTCATGGGGTGTAAATGAATGGATCAAAAAAGCTGTTATTCTTTACTTCCCCATCAGACAGATGAAAGTAACTGAAACAGGACCTTTTGTGTTTCATGATAAAATGAAACTAAAAACCAATTATAAAGAACTTGGAGTAAGAGTAGTACCTGGTGCTAGTGCACGTTATGGTGCTTATCTGGCCAAAGGTGTAATTATGATGCCTTCTTATGTAAACATTGGTGCTTATGTAGATGAAGGTACTATGGTTGATACGTGGGCTACTGTTGGTTCATGTGCTCAGATTGGAAAACATGTTCACTTAAGTGGTGGCGTTGGCATTGGTGGCGTCCTTGAACCTATCCAGGCTGCACCGGTTATAATTGAAGACAACTGCTTTTTAGGATCAAGAGCTATAGTTGTTGAAGGTGTTCGTGTTGAAAAGGAAGCTGTATTGGGAGCTAACGTAGTGCTAACCGCATCTACAAAAATTATAGACGTTACAGGAAGCACTCCAGTTGAGTATAAAGGTATTGTACCGGCTCGCTCTGTAGTTATCCCTGGAACTTATGCTAAACAATTCCCAGCTGGTGAATATCACGTTCCATGTGCTTTAATTATTGGCAAACGTAAAGAATCAACTGATAAAAAGACTTCACTTAATGATGCATTAAGAGAAAACAACGTTTCAGTATAAGAAGCTTAAATTTATATTAAGAGCCTGTATCATTAATTTTGATCAGGCTCTTTCATTATAGCCCGATAGGTTTTCATTACCTGTTCTGCGCAATTTTTATTGCTGAACTTTTCGGCATGTACAAATCCTTTTTTGATCATGTTCTGCACTTCCTCTCCTCCCTTTAATATCTTTAACATGGAATCTGCAATTTCAGCATAGCTATCAGGATTAACATATAGCGCGGCATCGCCACCTGCTTCTGGTAAACAACTAACTGAAGAGGTAATAACAGGTACACCTACACTTAAAGCCTCTAGTACCGGGATACCAAATCCTTCAAAATAAGAAGGGTAAACTAAAGCCTCCGAGAGGCTATATATTGTGGGCAGATCGCCAGAGCTAATATCAGAAAGAAAGGTTATTTTACTACTCAAGTTGTTTTTTTCTATGAAACCGTCAACCTCGTTTTTGTATTTACCACTCCCCTTTCCAATCACAATTAAATTAACTGCTGTATCTTTTTCTAACATTTGAACTGCTTTACAGATATTTAGCAGGTTCTTTCTTTCTACAATAGAGCCAACGGAAAGGAAAAACTTTTCTGGCAGGCCAAACTTAGCAGTTATTAGTTGCTTATGCTTATCCGAAATTGATGGGTTAAAACTGCTATCGCAACTTTGGTAACAAACATCTATTTTATTTGGGTCTGTTTGATAAAAATCAACGATATCTCTCTTGGTTTGCTCACTAATGGCAATTATCCGGTCGGCATGCTGGCAGGCATGGCTAAATTTCCTTCGATAGATTTTAACATCTAAAGGGTTATGTTGTTCAGGGAAGTGCTCATAAATCAGATCATGTATGGTAACTACCGATTTAATCCTTGTTTTATCAATACCCACCGGGATTTCGTGACTTAGTCCATGATAAAGATCGATACCAAGATCCAGTAAATCCTTTCTCATCCATTTGCTCCTCCATAATGATGAAAGTTTACGAGAGAAAAATCCTTTGGGTAAAACCTGATGTATATTATTATTTTCTAAAGAATACGCTTTTGAGGGTTTAGGGTTGAACAAAAAATATTCATTATCAGGATAAAACCGGGACAGATCCTGTATCAATGTCCTGCTATAATTTCCTAACCCAGTATTGTTATGATAGGCTCTCTTTGCATCGAAGGCAATTTTCATATCACATTTAAAATTGAGGCGAAATATACAACAAATTAAAAACTGAGGTCAATAAAAAACGAAATTTGCCTACTTTTATAGGCTAAAAGAAACTCATATATGTTAAATGATCAGATTAAACAGGCACTGGCTGTACTAAAAGATGGTGGTGTAATACTTTATCCTACCGATACAGTATGGGGTTTGGGCTGTGATGCTACCAATGAGCAGGCTGTAGAAAAAATAAATGCCATCAAAGGACGTAGCAATGATAAGAGTTTTATCATTTTATTGGATACTGATGCTAAGCTACAGAGCTATGTTACCGAAATCCCCGATGTTGCATACGATTTGATTGAATATGCTGAAAGTCCGCTAACTATTATTTTTTCAGGAGCAAAAAACCTGGCAAAAAATGTAATTAATGTTGATGGAAGCGTAGGTGTAAGGGTTGTGAAACATGATTTCTGTGAACAGTTAATACAACGCTTCCGTAAACCCATCACCTCCACTTCTGCCAATTTATCTGGTGAACCTACTCCAAAGTTTTTCGATGATATAAGTGATGAGATTAAGGATGCGGTTGACTATATTGTTGACTGGGAACAAGACTTAAACGTTGATAAAAAACCATCAACCATAATGAAATTAGCTCCAGGAGGACAGTTTTCCTTTATTAGAAGGTAAGTTTTACTACTTTTGCAAACTCAGTAATGGAAAAACACCTACAACATCCTGTTTTTAAAGTTCTTGCAGGCATAGCTGCGAAGCACAACATTGAAGCTTATGTTATTGGCGGGTATGTACGCGATATTTTCTTGCAAAGGTCATCAAAAGACATCGACATAGTTGTTCTTGGAAATGGAATCAATTTTGCTGAATTAGTAGGTGCACAACTGAAAACTAAAGTAGCTGTTTTCAAGAATTTTGGTACGGCAATGC
>NZ_CAMLHF010000102.1 GCF_946479715.1 uncultured Pedobacter sp.
GTTTAATGATGTGGTGAGGTTGCTGAACAATTTACAGGATCAGGGTATTTTGTCTTACCTGCCCCAAACCGATCAGCCTCAGCTGCAATATATACGCGCCAGAGTTGATCTCCTTCATATAGATATTGATGTTAAGTATATTGAACTGAGAAAGAAAATTCAAACAGATCAGATAAATGCCGTAATGGCTTATGTCGGAAAAGCGGAGTGCAGAAGCATCCAGCTGCTGACTTATTTTGACGAGCCTGATTCTGATAAATGTGGGGTATGCGACATCTGCCTTGCAGAGAAAAAAGCTGAAGATATGGAGCAGTTATCTGACAAGATAGATTTTGAGATTGTTACTTTATTACAGAGTCAGGCCCATGCATTGGATGACCTTGTAAATGCCATAAAAGTTGGCGATGAAAATGAGATACTTGACCGGATAAGGGAGTTGCTTGATGCCGGGAAAATTAAAACAGACGGGAAAAATTATTACCTTTAATATTATGAGAAAGATTATCGCTATTGTTTGTGCTATTCCTGTTCTTTTAGCAGGATGTTCCTCTGAATGTATACAGGATTCAGGTAAACACATTGTTAAAGATGCTGTTGTAAAGAATTTTGATCAGATAAAAATTACCGGAGCTATTAAACTTGTGATCAAACAAGATAGTTCATATGCTATAAAAATTGATGCAGATTCTAGTATTGTTAACATGGTGAGAACCGATGTGAGCAGTGGTGAACTTAGGGTGAAACTGGACGATGGAATATATTGTGGCACAGACTCTGTAGTTGTTTATGCGGGAATAGGTGAATTGAAAAGGCTAAATACTGTTGGAGCGGTAAAAGTTGTTGGCGATGGACGTATTTATGCAACAGATGTTGAACTGAAACTTGAAGGTACTTCTGATGTTTCGCTAGACCTGAGTGCTGCTAAGTTGATCACCAAGATCGATGGGATTGGTAAGCTTGCGTTGACCGGACAAACCGGAGTACATAATTTAACTGCTAAAGGAACATCTACGGTTAACGCATTTGATTTTGTAGCAGGTATTTACGATATAAATATTGATGGAACCGGAAAGGCCAACATAAATGTATTGAACGACCTGAAAATTAAAACGGCTGGTTCAAGTGAGGTGTATTACAAAGGAAATCCGAAAAACGTTGATGAGAAAAAATCAGGAGCTACCAAATTGGAGAAAGTAAATTAATACTGGTTTTTACTTACTTTAGTGCCTCATTTAGTACATGGAACAAAAAAACGATAAAAAAGTCATTCGCTCATGGGCGTTCTTTGACTGGGCTAATTCAGCATACAATCTAGTTATTACTTCTACCATTTTTCCTGCTTATTACACCATAATAACTACCACCCAGGAACATGGTGATAAGGTTTCCTTTTTTGGAAGAACTTTTACCAATACCGCCTTGTCGAACTATGCGCTTTCCGTGGCATATCTGGTAATGGCGTTGTTGTTACCCATCCTTTCGTCGATTGCAGATTACAGGGGCAACAAAAAGATTTTTATGAAAATCTTTACCTACATAGGAGGTATTGCCTGCATGGGATTATACTTTTTTAAGCTTGATACACTGGAGCTGGGCATCATCTGTTTTGCTATAGCTGCCATGGGGTACATAGGAGGGGTGTTGTTTAATAACTCGTACCTGCCAGAAATAGCTACTGTAGATCAGCAGGATGCGGTAAGCGCAAAAGGCTTTGCTTATGGTTATGTAGGTAGTGTTTTGCTTCAGATCATTTGTTTTGTTTTTGTGTTGAAACCAGAACTGTTTGGCATTACAGATTTATCGTTTCCGCCAAGGTTATCGTTCTTGCTGGTGGGGATATGGTGGATCGCCTTTGCACAGATCCCGTTTAAAAAACTTCCGGCAGGCAGCCCAAATTATTCGTCGATTAATAAAAGTGTAGTACGGAGTGGTTTCCAGGAACTTGCAAAGGTTTGGAATCAGTTGCGCCATATGAAAGTGCTTAAAATGTTTTTGCTGGCATTTTTCTTTTACTCAATGGGTGTGCAAACCATTATGCTTGCAGCCGCGGGTTTTGGAGAAAAGACTTTAAAACTAGGGACTTCTAAACTTATTGTAACCATTTTAATTATACAGTTGGTAGCCATATTGGGTGCCATGATGATGTCTCATTTTGCAAAGAAAATTGGAAATGTTCGGGTGTTGATCTATGTGGTGCTTATTTGGATTGCCACTTGTGTTTGTGCATATTACATCACCAATGAATACCAATTTTATGCATTGGCAGCTATTGTTGGTTTAATTATGGGAGGCATTCAGTCCTTGTCAAGATCAACATATTCAAAATATTTGCCTGCTAATACTCCTGATACAGCCTCATTTTTTAGCTTTTATGATGTAACAGAAAAGATGGCCATTGTGATTGGTTTGTTTAGCTTTGCTTACATTGAAGAAGTAACAGGAAATATGCGGAACTCGATAATAGCTTTGGCATCATTTTTTATAATTGGTTTGGTATTTTTGGTGGTGTTAAGAAGCGTTGAAAAGAAATCTGTTTTATAAAATGCTTTATCTTGGTTATAAATGCCGTCATCCTGAATTTATTTCAGGATCTCGCACATAAAAGGTTGTCCATCTTTTTCGGAGCCTGACCGCGAAGAAGCTGCGCTTTAAAATAAATACAAGATGACGGTCGTTTTATGTTAAATAAAATGGTCACTTTTAACCTAAATAATAGAGAATATAATATTAATGAAAGTAGAATTATTTGTACCCTGTTTTGTAGATCAGTTGTATCCGGAAACGGCATTTAATACCATAAAGTTATTGGAGAAGGCTGGTTGTGAGGTGTTCTATAATTCTAATCAGACCTGCTGCGGTCAGCCTGCCTATAACGCTGGTTATTGGGAGCAGGCAAAAGAAACTGGCACTAAATTCCTTAGTGATTTTTCGGAAACAGATTATATAGTAGCCCCATCTGCATCATGTGTGGGTATGGTTAAAAGTGGATATAGCGATCTGTTTACCAACACTACTGTGCATAACAAATGCAGAAATATCCAATCCAATATTTTTGAGCTTTCAGATTTTCTGGTAAACGTTCTTAAAAGAGACTACTTTGGCGCAGAACTAGATGGAAAGGCTGTTTACCATGATTCATGCAGCGGACTACGCGAGTGCAAAATCAAAGAAGAGCCAAGGTTACTTTTGTCTAAGGTACACGGATTGGAAATGGTAGAGATGAAGGATACTGATATGTGCTGCGGCTTTGGTGGTACGTTTGCAGTTAAGTTTGATGCCATTTCATCGGCAATGGCTGAGCAGAAGGTGAATAACGCTTTGGAGCAAGGTGCTGAGTATGTTATTTCTACCGATTTATCTTGCCTGATGCATTTACAGGGTTACATTGATAAAAATAATATTCCGCTTAAAACGATGCATTTAGCCGATGTATTGGCAAATGGATGGTTAGAAAGTACGGAATATTAGTTAACTTTGTAATTCAGAATCACATTGTAGGTGATTTATAACACAAATTTTATTAATTTTTAAATCATAGTTGTAGATGATTAACATTACACTGCCTGATGGCTCTAGCCGTCAGTACGAAAAGGGCACAACTGCCCATCAAATTGCATTATCAATTTCTGAGGGTTTAGCCCGGAATGTTTTAGCTGCCGAAGTAAACGGCGAAGTTTGGGATTCATCCAGGCCAATTGAGTCTGATGCTTCTTTAAAACTTTTAACCTGGAACGATACTGCAGGTAAAGCTACTTTCTGGCATTCGTCGGCGCACATTATGGCCGAGGCATTGGAAGCATTGTACCCGGGTACAAAGTTTGGTATTGGACCTGCTATTGAAACCGGATTTTACTATGATGTAGATTTTGGCGACAGAGAGTTTTCTTCTGATGATTTTAAGGCGATCGAAGCAAAGATCATTGAACTGGCAAAACAGAAAGAGGTTTTTGTTAGAGAATCAGTGTCAAAAGCTGATGCTGTTAAGTATTTTACTGAAAAAGGAGATGAATATAAATTAGATCTTATTGACGGCCTTGAAGATGGTAAAATTACTTTTTATACTCAGGGTCAATTTACTGATTTATGTCGTGGTCCACATATCCCTAATACAGGGTTTATTAAAGCTGTTAAGTTGATGAATGTTGCCGGCGCTTACTGGCGTGGTGATGAAACTAAAAAACAGCTTACACGTATTTATGGTGTTACTTTCCCTAAAGCAAGTGAGCTTACTGAATATCTTCATATGATTGAAGAAGCTAAGAAGAGAGATCACAGAAAGTTAGGTAAGGAACTTGAACTGTTTGCTTTTTCTGAAAAGGTAGGTATGGGACTGCCATTGTGGTTACCTAAAGGTGCAGCCTTGCGCGAGCGTCTGGTGCAGTTTTTAACTAAAGCACAAGGTAAGGCAGGTTACGAGCAGGTAGTAACTCCTCATATTGGCCACAAGAATTTATACATTACTTCGGGTCACTATGAGAAATACGGTAAAGATGCATTTCAACCTATAAAGACACCGCAGGAAGGAGAGGAGTTTTTCCTTAAACCGATGAACTGCCCGCACCATTGCGAGATCTATAAAGTTAAACCACGTTCATATAAGGATCTTCCTTTACGTTTTGCTGAATTTGGAACCGTATATCGTTATGAGCAAAGCGGAGAGTTGCATGGCTTAACAAGGGTTCGTGGATTTACTCAGGATGATGCGCATTTATTCTGTCGCCCAGACCAGGTAAAAGAGGAATTTAAAAAGGTAATTGATCTTGTACTTTATGTGTTTAAATCATTGGGTTTCAATGATTATATCGCTCAGGTTTCTTTAAGAGATCCTGAGAACAGAGCAAAATACATTGGTAGTGATGAGAACTGGCATCTGGCAGAAACTGCAATTATTGAAGCAGCTGCAGAAAAAGGTTTACCAACAGTTGTGGAGTATGGCGAAGCAGCATTTTATGGCCCGAAATTAGATTTTATGGTTAAGGATGCACTAGGTAGAAAATGGCAGCTTGGAACTATTCAGGTTGATTATAATTTGCCAGAGCGCTTTGAATTGGAATATACTGGCAGCGATAATCAAAAACACAGACCCGTGATGATTCATAGGGCTCCATTTGGTTCCCTTGAGCGTTTTATCGCAGTTTTGATTGAACATTGTGCTGGTAATTTCCCATTATGGCTTTCTCCTGAACAATTTATTATTCTTCCTATCTCAGAAAAGTATGAAGAATATGCAAAAAAAGTTTCAGATGAACTAAATAATTCCGATATTCGCGGGCTGATTGACTTTCGTGATGAGAAGATTGGAAGGAAAATCAGAGACGCAGAGGTTAAAAAAATACCTTATATGTTGATTATTGGTGAGAAGGAAATGGCTGAAGGAAAGGTTTCTGTAAGGAAACACGGCGAAGGCGATTTAGGTGAAATGACCCTGCAAGAGTTTAGTGAATTATTAATTAAAGAAATAACAGTTTAAATAAGATACAAATTTGGCATTAGGCAGACCAGGATTTAATAGGGGACCACGTCCTCCTTTTAAGAAAAAAGAAGCAGAACATAATATTAATCAGTTTATCAGGGCACAAGAGGTAAGATTAGCTGGAGATAATGTTGAACCGGGGATCTATCCTTTGGCAAAAGCTTTGGCCCTTGCCGATGAGTTAGAATTGGATTTAGTGGAGATTTCTCCGAATGCAGTTCCACCAGTATGTAGAATAATCGATTACAGCAAGTTTGTTTACGAGCAAAAGAAAAAGCAGAAAGAGATTAAAGCTAACGCTAAACAGACTGTTATTAAGGAGATTAGATTCGGACCTAACACTAACGATCATGATTTTCAATTTAAACTAAAGCATGCTGTTAGTTTCCTTGAAAATGGTGAGAAAGTTAGAGCTTATGTTCACTTTAAAGGTAGAGCAATCGTTTACAAAGAACAAGGAGAGATTCTTCTTTTGAAATTTGCTCAGGCTCTCGAGGATATAGGTAAGGTAGAATTGCTACCTAAATTAGAGGGTAAGCGTATGTTTTTAACACTTGCTCCAAAAGTTGCTAAGAAATAAATAAATTACATATAATAAAAACAGGTTATGCCAAAAATGAAAACCAATTCCAGTGCTAAAAAGCGTTTTTCGCTTACTGGAACAGGTAAAATCGCAAGAAAGAACGCATACAAAAGCCACATCTTAACAAAGATGTCGACAAAACGTAAGCGTAACTTAGGTCAAACATCAATGGTGTCTGATGCTGATATGGGCAACGTTAAACGTATGCTTGCAATCGGTAAATAATTAAATTTTTAACCAGGTAACCGGTAGTAAGTTTGCTGTAATACGCAACACCGTTTATCAAAAACAACAAAAACATGCCACGTTCGGTAAACGCAGTAGCTTCGAGAAGAAGAAGGAAAAAAGTCCTAAATTTAGCCAAAGGCTATTGGGGATCAAGAAGCAAGGTTTTCACCATTGCTAAAAATACGGTAGAAAAAGGTTTGCAATATGCATACCGTGACCGTAAAGTTAAGAAAAGAGAATTTCGTGGATTGTGGATTCAACGTATCAACGCTGGAGCACGTCAACACGGTATATCTTACTCTCAATTAATTGGTAAATTAGCCACTAAAAATATCGGTTTAAACCGTAAAGTTTTAGCTGACTTAGCTATGAACCATCCAGAAGCTTTCAAAGCTGTGATTGATGCAGTAAAATAGATATAACTTAGTTATAAAAAAAGGGAGCTAATCGCTCCCTTTTTTTATGCGGTATATTTTATAAACTGATGTGCTGACCCGCACTAATGATGTGTTCCTTATCTATTCTACTCATAAAAGGAATCTTGCCAATTATCTTTACTCCACTATAGTTCTGGATGTAATTTTCTGTTTCAGAGTTTGCATGGCCATTGAATATCAGCCCTTCCACAGAGATCTTGTTTGCTTTAAGTACTTCTAATGTAAGTAAGGTATGGTTAATGCTGCCAAGATAGTTCTGGGAAACTACAATGACTTTTGCATCAAGTGATTTGATCAGGTCGCATATAAGTTCCTTATCATTCAATGGTACCATTAAGCCCCCGGCACCTTCAATGATCAGACTGTTATCTGTATGCGGTTTTTTTATAGAATCAGTGGTAATGTGAACGCCATCTATTTTGGCCGACAAGTGAGGCGAAAGTGGCTGCCCAAGTCTGTATCGTTCAGGATGGATAACTGTTTTGGAATTGCTTATTAGGTTTCCTACAAATAAGCTATCACTTATTTCCAGATCTCCTGATTGGATGGGTTTCCAATAATCTGCCTGTAGTTTTTCTGTTAGTATTGAGCTTACAATCGTTTTACCAATGCCGGTTCCTATTCCGGTAACGAAATATGTATTATTCATGTTCTTTTAATGATATAAGTTGGTCTACGAGCATTTTAATTTCTTCATCGGTATTAAACAGGTGTAAGCATATTCTTAGCCGCTCTTTACCTTCAGCAACGGTAGGGCTTAAAATAGCACGTACATCTATACCTTTATTTTGGAATGCTTCGGCAGCAAATTTAGCTTTTTGATTGCTGTTGTATATAATAGTTTGTATTGTACTTGGGCTTGGTTGAATGCCCTGGATGCCTGAATTGCTAATTAAGCTTGAATATAAGTCTATTTTTTCTGCAACTAAAGGGCGGTAATCTGTTTCGGTTAGCATTTGATAAGCACTTCTTATAGCTGCAATAGTATGAATAGGAGGTGCTGTAGAGTAGATGAAAGAACGTGCAAAATTAATGAGGTAGTTGCGTAAAGCAGTGCTTCCTAATACAATTGCCCCGTGGCAGCCCAATGCTTTGCCAAAGGTTACAATGCGTGCAAATACTTTATGTTCCAGACCTATCTGCTGTACCAGTCCCCGGCCATAATTTCCGAAAATACCCAAAGCATGTGCTTCATCAACAATCAGATTTGCCTCATATCTTTCGCATAAGCTATTTATTTCAGATAGAGCTGCAACATCACCATCCATAGAATAAACACTTTCTATAACCACGTAAACGTTTCCCTTTGAAACTTTTAGTTTGGCTTCAAGGTCGTTAAGATTATTATGTTTGAAAGAATAGCGGTTGGCATGAGTTAGCCGGGCACCATCAATAAGACTGGCGTGAATCAGCTCATCAGATATAATGGTATCACCACGCTGAGCTAAACTTGAAATAAGGCCAACATTGGCATCGTATCCCGAATTAAAGATAAGGCCGCTTTCTGCATGGTGGAAGTCAGCAATAAAGGCTTCAGTCTCTTCCGTAAAAGCATGATTGCCACTCAGCAAACGGGAGCCTGCAGCGCCATTGCTATAATGCGGGACATGCAATAAAGTCTCATTGATTGCATTTTTTAATTGAGGCGATCTTGCAAAGCCTAAGTAATCATTAGAGCAAAAATCAATAGGAAAAACCTTTGAGGATAATTTCCTTAATGAGCCTTTTTCTTTCCTGTTGAGTAGCCTGTCGTTTATGAATTGCTCAGCTTTATTCATTTAGTGCTGTTCTGTAGCGTATTAGTTTTTGTTTAGCTGTGATATAGATTTCTGCATTTGAGACATCATATTTGTTAGCGTTTCAATAGTAGGCTCAGGTGTAGGGTCTGGCAGGGTAGATGAAATATAAGCTTTTGCTTTCCAGATTTCAAGAATATCTTCCGCTGCTATGGTGTAAGGATCATATACTTTATTGTCTGAGATTAACTTCAGTTCTTTGTTTTCCTTAAAGCGGTTGCCGGCTCTTTTATAAACTACACCTTCGTTCTTGCTCACAATAACATAGGTTTCGCCGGTTTTAACATCATTCCAGTTATCCATGTATTCTCCTAATATTACGCTTCCCGATTGGATAGGCAACATAGAATCACCAACGATTTCGAAAGCTCTGAACGTTCCTTGCTTTAGGAAGGGCAGGGGTAATTGAAATTTGGGAAGGTCTTTAATATATTGTGGATCTGCGAAGCCATTTAAGTATCCGGCGCTAGCCTTAACAGGGACCATCTCGATATTCTCATTGTCGTCTTTGTCTACAGATATACTCAGAATCCTAAGGTTCGAACCCTGGCTTTTTGGTTTAGGTTTCCAGCTGTCGTTTATATTTTCATTGATAAATTCATCTATAGTCAGTTCAAAATATTCTGCTATTTTTTTTAGTAAATCATATTTTGGTTCTGCTCTGTCCTCTTCGTAAGCACCAATCAATGATCTTTTAATTCCCATTGCATCAGCGAATTGCTGCTGTGTGTGG
The DNA here is from genome assembly GCF_946479715.1 of uncultured Pedobacter sp. Next base: position 9,251 of record NZ_CAMLHF010000102.1, read on the forward strand.
CCTTTTTTCTTTCTTAAGTACTTAAGGTTGGATGAAATATTTGACATAAAATAAAAATTTAAAATTTATTTGTTTTTACTAAAATAGTTAGTATTATTGTGCCAATAAAGTTAGTATTATTTATTTGAATATCCAAAAGGAGTACTAATTAATTTAGTTTATAATAATTTAAGCTTAAAGCCATGAAAAAGTTCGTATACATTGTAACAGACAGAAACCGTACTAGTTTACACGTTGGAATGAGTTCTGATTTAATTAAGACGCTGGATTTCTACAAGCAAATGCCTTGCTTGTTTTTTGATAGCAGTCAACAACTTACCAGATTGGTGTATTTTGAAGAATTTAAAACAGAAGCACAGGCTTTAAGCAGATTTAAAATAATGAGCAGATTCACCAGAATGCAAAAGGAGCGGGTAGTAAGATCATGTAACCCTGATTGGGTTGATTTAACTATAGGGTTGGATTTTGAACATATCATTTCCAGCAAGAAGCTGATCAATCAGGTTAACCTGCCATTTAATATGTATTCTTAAAAACAAAAAAAGTTCAAATAGATTTCTATTTGAACTTTTTTATAATGTTATTAAAAAATAACCTTACCAACCAGGGGCAAATGTTAATCCAAATACACCGGCTTTAACATCTTTACGCTGGAATGGGAAAGCATAATAAGGCTCCAATACAAAGTAACCAAACACATTCACCCTAACAGAAACACCTGCACTTAAAGCTGGTACCCTTTCAGCAGGTTTACCGTTTGGCAAAAGCACACCATTGGGCTGGCTTTTGAAAGATACTTTCGAATCTTCATCCCAAGCCAATCCGGCATCAAAGAATAGGTTTAAGTCAGTAAATAAAAACTTAGATGGTATTTGAGCTAACTTTTTAGGACCTGTAAATGGTAGGCGTACTTCAAAGTTCACTACAGCAATTTTACTACCGGATAGCTGATTGATATCGAAGTTTCCACCTAAGTTATTGCTCTTATATAGAGAGTTTGCTTCGTAACCCCTTATCAGGTATGGATATCCTGCATACAATGGATAAAGATTCTCACCGTCTCTTCCAATTCTGATGTAGTTGTAAGTTCTGGCGGCAAAGGTGAAAGGTTTAACACGAACATACTTCCTTAAATCAACCGTGATAGCAGAGAAACTGTAATCACCAAAATATTGTTCAGCTCCAACTCTATATCTAAATCCATCAAGCGGAGAGGTAACACCCATGATAGAGTTGTCGCCTACAAATGAAGCATTAGCCTGGAAAATAGTAAATGAATTAAACGGTATACCTAATTCCTGTGAAGCCTGGTCTGTTGGTATTTTTTTCTTTTCAGAACCAAGATAATATGAGCCTGTTTCGTCGTAATAGTTACTTATACGATCTATACGGTAACTGTAACGTGAAAATGCACCGCCAAGCTCAAACCTATGTACCTTGTTAAACGGATATGCACCAAATAACTGCATCTGATCTTCAAATGTCCGTATCAGGTTGGTTCTGTCGTTTATAACATTTAGCTTACTGCCGTCACTCTGATCAATTTGTTCTGCTGCAATGTCTCTAAAACCAGTAATGTATGGGATGTGCGACAATGCAAATCCCCAGTTAATTCTGCTTTGCTGATTAATGTATCCTACAAGACCACCAAAATCATAGATTTCGCCATTTACTGATAAGTTGGCTATGATCTGATTTTTGCCTAAAATATCACTGAACATCCCCACAATACCACCCTGAACTCCAGTTCCAAATCTGCTTGTTGAAACCCCTACACCGCTATTAGCAAGATAATCGAGTTTGAACTTTGGTTTGTATGGAACCAGTTTCATCGAATCAGCAACTGTCTTTTCAAATTTTTCAAAGTTTCCAAGATTAGAATTTACAAGGTCAACCCCTGTGTTTTCCATTGGAGGCAATATTGCCGCATCGAAATTTACCTCGTTAACATCAACTGGTTTTGATTTGAAATTACTGACAGGAGAGTTGTACAAAGTATACCTCTGATAACGATAGTAGCTATAAATGATGTCGTCGTTTCTTGAAACCGAAATAGCTGGTGAGAACTCAGTAACCCCGCTAATACCGGTAAAGTAGTCGGTAAGTTGTTTTACTGTATTATCACCAAGGTTGTATTCATATAAATTTCTGAAACCATCTCTGTTAGATAAGAAGAATAATCTTTTACTATCGCCAGAGAACTGTGCATTTAAGTTATTTGCACCTGGGAAAACAGGTATATCTGTTAACGACTTACTTTCAATATCATAAACAGTTAGGTTAATGGGGTGAACAGCATTGCTGCCGTTTTTCATTATTGAAGCTCTATCTGATGAAAAAACAAGCTTTTTCCCGTCTGGAGAATAACTAGGTGCATAATCAGAATAAGCATCGTTGGTAATCGGAGTTACCGTTTTCGTTTTGATATTGTAAGTAAAAATATCGCTCTGTCCTTCAACCATTCCGGAGAATGCGATGTCATCGCCATTTGGCGACCAGGTAAGATTTCCAAACTGCTCAACATTGGACATATCTGCTCTTAAAGCAACACTTCCATTGTCAACATTAATTACCATCAGCTGATTTCGGCCCTTACTGAAGATACTAAAGGCAAACTGCTTACTGTCTGGCGACCACGCACCTGCAGATTCCAGGAAGTTAAAGTCGTCGATATGTGAATTGGCTACCTGACTACTTAGCTTCCTCATTATCTTGCCCGTCTTGGCATCGGCTAAGAACAGATCTATACCAAATAAATCTTTTTCCGAAAGGAAACAGAGATACTTCCCATCAGGACTGATTGCAGGGGCCACATTCATATTTCCTGCATTCTTGTTGTCGATAATTTTTGTACCGCTTATCTTAATCTGAGAGCTATCTGATTTTAACATTGGACGATAATGCGACTCTATCGCATTTTTCCATAGTCCTGATAGAGTATTGTCGTCATATCCGAAGGTATATTTTAACCCATTCTCATATCCAAATCTCGCTGTAGCTTTAAACAAAGGAACAATAGTAGTATCACCATAAACTGAACCTACAAAAGTCCAGAATGCTTGTCCGTAACGATAAGGGAAGTATTTGTTAGAATTGGTAAGGTCTTTCAAAGAAGGAATATCTCTGTTTAATAACGCATCCCTCATCCACATTGAGGTAAAAGCATCGGTTTTACCAACAGATAGATATTCTGCCATACCCTCAATCATCCATAAAGGAATCTGACTGATGTTTTCCAGACCAATAGAATCCTTTTCAAGCAGGATGTGATATTGAAAGGCGTGAACCAACTCGTGACCCAAAACGTGCCTGGTTTGGTTATTCAGCTCCATTACAGGCATAATTACCCTGTTCTTAAGCGCCTCAGTAACACCACCTGTACCCACTCCAATTTCACCCTGCAGCGCAGTAGTTTGCTGAAAATCTGGGTGATTGTTGTAAAGTATGATGGGGTTCTTTTTAAGGAATGTATCTCTGAAGATCTCCTGATGCATTTTATACCATGTTTCCGCATCCTGTGCGAATTTCTGGATCATCTTTTCATTTTTAAGATAATAATAAAGCTCAAAATGTGGAGTTTGCAGCACCTTAAACTTCTCATTTTTATACCGCACCTTATTCTGACCAAAGTATTGAGCCTGAACGGAAACAGCAGATATCATTAGGAAGACCAGCAGTGGAATTAGCCTTCTCAAAAATGTAGAGTTCATGATCATAGTATGACTATTATTGGTTATAATTTATAAATATTAAAAACTACTGTTGTTCATTTTTCTTTCTCTCTTTTTCTTTTTCCTTTTCTTCCTGACGCTGCTTTCTTTTTAACTGACGCTCTTCTTTTTTAGTTAGGGGAGCTTCTGTTGCCGGTTGTGGTTTAGCAGGTTCAGGGGTTTTATTTTCTTCAGGTTTAGGAACTATAACATCCTGTTGAACGGGTTGTGCTTCTTCAGTTGCAGGAACATCAAAATTCGTTGAATCTACGGCCATACTGTCGGTACTTGTTGTGTCAACAGTATATCTAGGTGTAGGGCAATCAATATCTCTGGTAATTTTAACCTTCGATTTAGGGAAAGGTCCCATTGTATATCCGGTACTTTGATCCTTGTAAACCTTTTCCATGAATTTAGCAAAAATAGGCAGGGCAGTTCTTGAACCTTCACCGGTTTCTCCATTTTTAAAGTGTGCAGTGCGTTCGTCGCACCCAACCCAAACACCCGTAACCAGATCCTTAGTAACCCCCATATACCAGGCATCCACGTAATCGGATGATGTTCCTGTTTTGCCACCAATCTGGTTATTGTTTTTCCACAGATCCCATTCCCAAAGCGCTTGCGAAGTTCCACCAGGTTCTTCCATACCGCCTCTAAGCATGTATAGCATTAACCATGCAATTTCTTCGGTAAGTGTTCTTTTTGTTTTTGGCTTAAATTCTTCAATGATGTTATCATCCAGATCGGTAACCTTTTCAACCAGAATAGGCTCTGTTTTGATACCTCCATTTAAGAAGGTTCCATACGCTTTAACCATTTCATATACAGTTACATCATTTGGCCCAAGGCTCACAGAAGGTACAGAAGCCAGGTGACTGTCAATACCACATTCATGTGCCCATTTTACCACGTTTTCGGCACCTACTTTTTCGGTGACCTGAGCGGTAATGGTATTTACTGATTTTGCCATGGCCCAGCGCAGCGACATTTCACGATAGCTATTGCTCCAGTCTGCATTTCTTGGCTCCCAATATTCTGTCTTTCCGTTTTCCTGGTAAGAGATGCGGACAGGTTTGTCTGTAAACTTATCGCACGGACTCATTCCTGATTCCAACGCTGCTAAATAAGCAAATGGTTTAAAAGTAGAACCCGCTTGTCTTTTAGATTGATTTACATGGTCATATTTAAAAAACTTATGGTCAATACCGCCAACCCAAACCTTAATTTTTCCATTGAAGGGATCCATGGTCATCATTCCGGTATTCATTATTTTACCATAATACCTGATGGAGTCCATGGTCGAAAAGAGTGTATCTCTATCGCCTTTCCATGTAAAGATTTTCATCTTCTTTTTCTTGTTGAAATAAGCCTCTACTGAATCAGGAGAATTGCTGAATCTTTTTTGAAGAAGCGCATATATAGGTAGGTTTTTCTTCGCACGCTCAGGGTAATCAACCTTTTTCTTTTCAGAATCCTCCCATGGATCTTCCTTACCCCAAACATTATAAAACCTTTTCTGAATAACCTTCATTTGTTCCGAAACAGCTTCCTCTGCATATTTTTGCAGTTTTGAATCTATAGTGGTATATATTTTCAGACCGTCTTCATACAGGTCGTAGCCATTCTCCTCGCACCATTTTTCCAGGTATTTATCCACTGCAGCCCTTAGGTAAGAATCGCCATCGCTGCCTTCATCAATACGTCCTTCCTTAAGCTTTATTGGTTTGTGTTTGAAACTGTCTAGCTGAGCAGCATTGATGTAATTGTATTTATTCATTTGAGCTAAAGCCACATTGCGTCTTTCTAAAGCTCTTTCAGGATTTTTTATAGGATTATATAAACTGGTCCCTTTTAACATACCTACCAATAAGGCCGATTCAGGTATATCCAGTTCGTTTGTCTGCTTGTCGAAGTAAATTCTTGCGGCTGTTTTTATTCCATAAGCGTTATTCCCAAAAGAAACCGTATTCAGGTACATGGTTATGATGTCGTTTTTGGAATAATTAGATTCTAGTTTAACAGCCGTAAGCCATTCTTTAAGCTTGGGTATAAGCGTGCGCAATAGTGGGATATGACTTAATAGTCCTTGCGATTTATTGTAACGTGTGCGATAAAGGTTTTTAGCCAATTGCTGAGTAATTGTACTGGCACCTCTTTTATCACCGGTAGCGGTAGATATTCCACTTGATAATAAGGAACGAAAATCGATTCCCATGTGGCTGTAAAAGCGTACGTCTTCAGTCGCTACAAGTGCATTAATTACACTGGGTGCTATTTCATTGAAATTTACCGGGGTACGGTTTTCTTTGTAATAGCGGCCAATTAATTTACCGTCGGCCGTGTATAATTCTGAGCCTACACGAAGGGTAGGTGTTTTTATATCTTTAGAGGAAGGAGAATAACCAAATAACCATAAAAAGTTAAGTTGCAACGCACAAAAGAAGATAATGATACAAAAAAGAACTATGCTCGAATAACGGATGTACTTATTGCGAATTTCTTTAAACATGTGATAAAGATGAAAAAAAACGTAAAACTGTTAGTGTTAAATAGTGTTAAAACTTGCAATGCAAATAAACACAATTAATTAATAAACTGGTTGATTTGATATTTCAAGTTGCTTTATTCTATTTAGCGTATAATTGAGAGTGCAAAAAGATTTATAAAACAATTGTTAATCAGGAAAATAAGAACACAAAAACCAGTTCTCAGAATCTGGAATTACTATGAATTTAGGCTTTATGCTTCAAAAAACATAAACAAAGATAATAAATTGGGAACCCAATTATTCATGAAATCATGATGATGATCACATCTGAGTTGTTATTTAATTTTTACCAGATAAAAATGCTCCAGAACCGAGGGGCGGCTTTTTGTCAGTATAAACTTTGCTTTCAGTTTAGTAATGTGGTAATATTCAAATCGTTTTAGTACTTCCACATTGTATTTGCTTTTAAGATAAGGCAGTTCAGATTCGTGGGTGTATATTACAGTTTCTCTTTGCTGTTTTGCTTTTTCAAGATCAGTATCATCGTAAAGGTATTTGACTTCTTTTTTTGCATAAAAATCAAAAGAGAAAGCATGGTCGTATCTAAAAACAGCAGGGATCGCTTTTATATCATTTTTCTGAATCCATTTGCCTGCTTCCATGCCCGACTGGTATTTTAAAATAGAAGGGTAAAAGAACAGATAAAGAAAGCTCATTATTCCAATTGATAAAATTGCGCCTCTACTGATAATGGTTTGAATAGATGCCCCTTTAAATAATAAAAAAGCACTGACTGCGGCTATCAATAAAATAGCAACTGCAATAGCATAGAACTCAAATTTGAAACAAACTGCGATTGTGCCAAGCAGCAAAACTACAATCAGGATGATCACATTTTGTATGATAAGGAATGTTTTGATCCCCTTTTCACCAATCCTCACCAAATATAAGGCGGTAATGATCGAAAACTGAGGGAATATCACCAGTATATAATGAGGGAGCTGGAATTTAGAAAATGAAAACAACAAAAAGGTAATAAATGCTGAACTCCAGATGATAATTGTTTCCGGGGGAAGAATATTTCTTGAACGTTTTTTAAATAAGTCGACCACACCAGTATAAAACAGTACAGACCAAGGTAAAAATGCCCATAAAGTAGTGTGCAGGAAAAAGGAAAGATCACCTTTTCCCTTAATCGGACCAGTATTGAAGAAACGACCAAACTGGCTATCCCAGAAAAAGAACCTAAGCCCTGATACCCCCTGCTGCCCAAATACTGTTTTTTCAGGATGTAGGTCAAATTGCACATACAGGGAATATAATTCTGGGGTTATAAAAACGAAAATAAGTACAATGGCGATCCACCATTTCGGTTTTAATAATTCTTTTAATTGTTTAGTTAGGGCCCAGTAAATAATAAAACCACAAAATACCGGAATCAAAACAAAAATACCCTTAACCATTACTGCGCAGGCCGCAAAGAAAGACCCTGCAACAATATGTAAGAAATATTTTTGACGCGCCTTGTCGTAATGGTAAATAGCCGCTGTAACAAAAGCTGCAAGGTAAGCTTCGGCCCTCACGTCAGAATTAGAGATTAATAGGTGCAAACTTGTTATAAATATAATAACACTGATTAGCGCAGTTTGCCTGTTAAAATGATCTGTAGTAAAACGATAAAGATAAAACGTTCCCATCAAGCTAATTAAAAATGAAGGGAGTTTATAAGCAAAAGCAGATATCCCAAAAAGTTTAAAGCTTGCAGCAGCGAGCCAGAAAGGAAGATGCGGCTTATCCAGCCAGTCTTTGCCATGTACATAAAGATTAAGCCAGTCCTTTCTCAGGATCATATTTTTTGAAATGCTGGCATATAAGGCCCCGTCCGGTTCCATTACCTCGTTAAATAATGAAAAACAGCTAATAGCAACCAGCACCCAGATCAGTACTTGATAACACCTGTCTTCAGATAATTTTAAGGATATCATAGTTAGCTAAAGTATCCTTAAGCTATAAGCTGATTATTAACTTATTAATACCTAATAGTTAAATAGCCGACTTGTCCTATGTTTATGGTTTTATTTTCGTTTTATGGTAGTAGAAAACTTTATTTTACGATTCTTTTCAATTGTATAATGAATACCTCCATCAGCGCTGTACGAAGCACCGGCGTTCTGTTCAGTAGCTTCATCATGGTACATAAACCCATAAGCTCCTTTTTTGGAAGCAGATTTTAGTGCCAATACATACCGGCTGCCTGCCACAACAGCAATATCTGGACGAACGGTCACATTTGAGGGCGACCAGCTTACCGAATCTTTGGCGATGGTAATGGTTTTTAGCGGTTTTCCAACAGGTAGGAAAGAGTCATCTGCCTGATAGATCATTAAAGTCAGATCGGCATCAGGATCATTGTTCTGGAATGTAGTAACCGAAATAGTATTGAGAATTCCGCTGCGGCTTGCCTTGAATCCCTGTCCACGTTGAATCTCGTGACCAATGTCGCAAAAGTCCTTAAAATTTTTAATGCCTGTATCGTTATCAACATCCTTAATTGCCTGTTGTTTTCCTTTGCTGCCTGTTGCCAGCGAAAGTGTAACTTCATTCTGGCAGACCATCGGAAGTATAGAGCCATCCTCCGCAAAGCTCAACGGTGCCCAATAAAAATTAGCAAGTGATTCATTTTTTGCAGCATTGTTCCATAGGTCGCTTCCATAGAGGTAGATCATGCCCGAAGTTAATTTTATGGGCGAAACAAATGAAGGTTGGCCTCCGCAAGAATTATTACTGATCTGAATTCCTTCAGACCACGGGCCTAAGGGTGTTTTTGCCGTTCGGTAAGAAGTGCCGGTTCCAGCGCAATAGCCACAGTTAGGGTCTGAATAGGTGAGGTAATAAATCCCGTTTCTTTCAAATAAAGAAGGCGCTTCTGTTTGCCCTGGTGTAATCGCTTTGGTAACCGTTCCGCTGCCGCTCGTGTAATCACCATTCAATTTTTCAATCACTATTGTACCTTTTGAT
>NZ_CAMLHF010000103.1 GCF_946479715.1 uncultured Pedobacter sp.
CACCGAGATCTACACTCTTTCCCTACACGACGCTCTTCCGATCTAATTAAAAGCTTTGTAACTATTGGGCCTGCAAAAACTATGACTGCTTTTAATAAGTAGCTGTAGCATATTTTGTTATTTTCTCATGTAACGTAGCAAGTTCAAAGGGTTTGCTTATCACATCATTTGCCCCGGCATCCATAGCTGTTTTAGTATCGGTTTCCATAACCGCGGCCGAAAATGTGATTATTGGGATGTTTTCTTTGCCTTTGGCATAACCATTTCTAATCATTCTGATCGCATCTAAACCATTCAAAACAGGCATAAAGGTATCCATAAGGATAAGGTCATAATGATTTTCTTTTAGCTTATTTATTGCATCTTTCCCATTTTCAACAACATCGGCATCAATCATCCAATCCTTTAATATTTTTACAATAAGAAACTTGTTGATCGGATTATCTTCGGCAACTAGAATTTTGACGTTGTTAAAAGGAGTAAAATTCTCTTTAGCTACTTTCTGAATAGGTAGTGCTTCTTTTACAATTTCATACCAGTTTGTAAAACAGAATGTACTTCCCCTGTTTTCTTCACTAAATACTTCAAGATGACCGCCCTTAAGTTTAGCAAGGTTTTTTACTATAGATAAACCCAGGCCTGTACCACCAAACTTTACCGTAGTTTGCTCATCGGCCTGCTCAAAGGTCTCGAATATTTTCTCAATATTTTCCGAAGCTATTCCAATGCCTGTATCAATTACAGAAAATTTAACCTGAATATTATTGCCCTTGCTGTTCAGGATTTCAACCCTTAAAGTGACACTGCCCTGAGATGTAAATTTAATCGCATTCCCGATCAGGTTCATTAAAATCTGATTTAAACGCAATGAATCTGCAAGCACATGAGCAGGCAACTCAGGGTCTAATTCCATTTCTAGATTCAGTTTTTTCTCTTTTGCCCTTATGCGTAAAAGATTAATAACTGAATTACAAACGTTTGTGATATCAGTTGGAGTCCTATTGATTTTAAATTTTCCAGCTTCAATTTTTGATAAATCTAATATGTCATTAATAACCCCCAACAGCGAACTAGATGATATTTCAAGCAAAGAAATCATCTCTCTTTGCTCTTCGGTTAAATTGGTCCGTTCCAAAAGATGCGCAAGACCAATAATTCCATTGATGGGAGTACGGATTTCGTGGCTCATATTGGCAAGAAAATTTTCTTTTATTCTTTTGCCCTGCTCAGCTTCTTCTTTAGCCTTTATCAGCTCCTTTTGATAAGCTTCCAACTCTTTGTTTTTTGCCTTTATTTCACGCTGATTTCTTATGAATTGTATGAAAGAATCAACCTTTGCAGAAGTAATAAATGGATCTAATGGTTTATATAGATAGTCGACAGCGCCAGAGTTTAATCCTTTTACTGCATATTTTGTTTCTTTAGAAATTGCTGTTACAAATATGATTAATATGTCTTTAGTTCGAGGATTACTTTTTAGTATTTCAACAAGTTCAAAGCCATCCATCTCTGGCATTTGAACATCAACTAAAGCAATTGCAATATCCATTTCCCAGGAAATTCTAAGTGCTTCATTTGGATTTGTGGTACTGATTATATTAATATCATTTCTCTGTAATAATGCCTCAAGCGCTATTATGTTTTCAGGTCTGTCATCAACAATCAATATATTAATCTTATCCATGTTTTATCTTATCTGAGTGTTAACGTTAACCTATTTTCTGGTAAATGTTGTTTTTCTTGTCTATGATTTTAAATCTGCCTATTTCGGTACTTCTTAGTGTTTCCTTCGATCCTAAACATAAAAAACCAAAATTAGCTAAACTATTGTAAAATAATTCAATTACTCTTTTCTGCAATTCAGTATTGAAGTAGATAAGTACATTCCTGCAGGAAATGACTTGAAACTCATTGAATACCCCATCCGAAGCTAAATTATGAACTGAGAACAGTACATTTTTCTTTAAAGAATGATTAATCTTTGCCGCATCATATTTTGCCGTATAATAATCAGACAACGTGTGTATTGTACCAGTTTTATGGAAATTTTCAGAATACTGCTTCATTTTTTGTAAATCATAGATTCCATTCCGGGCATATTCCAAAACATCTACATTGATATCTGTTCCGTAAAAAAAACATCGTTCGTACAAGTTTTCTTCTGAAAAGAGTATGGCATAAGAATAAAGTTCTTCTCCAGTAGAGCATCCAGCGTTCCAAACTTTGATCCTTTGGTAAGATCTTAAATAGGGGATTACATTAGCCGCTACAGATTTGTAAAATAAGGGATCCCTAAACATTTCAGTTACATTTACTGTAACCTCAATTAAAAAATTTTCAAAGTAATCGGGGTCGTTTGTTAATAATATGCGCAAATCAAACAACGATAGCTTTTGAAGCTGCATAATTCTGGTAACCCTTCTTTTTAGAGAAGCAGCGGAATAATCTCCAAAATCAAAACCATGCACATTTCTAATGAAATCTACCAGATCAGTTAGTTGTTCGTATGTTATTGTGTCTGATGATTGATCCATATTAACTTAACCAAACTCTCAGCATTGATAACAGTTTATCCATATCTACTGGTTTAGATATGTAATCATTAGCACCTGCCTCAATACATTTCTCTCTGTCGTTTTTCATGGCTTTTGCAGTTAAAGCAATAATTGGAAGTTTTGAAAAGCGTTTCTCACTTCTAATTGCTTTCATCGCTTCGTATCCATCCATTTCAGGCATCATAATATCCATTAGAACCAAATCAATCTCCTCATTTTCGGCCAATCGCTCAAGTGCCTCTCTTCCATTGTTTGCAATTACAATATTCATATCGTAGAGTTGCAAGGCGCTTGAGAGGGCAAAAATATTACGCATGTCATCATCGGTAATTAGAATGGTTTTGTCTTTTAGCGCTTTTTCAATAGTAGATACACCCTTACTTTTATTTTGTGTTTGAATAGTGGATCTGTCGCTTTGTTTAAGCTTGTTCATGAAAAGACTTACTTCATCAATTAATCTGTCATTTGATTTGTTTGATTTAAGAACCATGGCTTCCGTATATCTCATAATATGGGCCATTTTTTCATCGCTTAATTCCATCGCTGTATTAATGATTACAGGTACATGAATAAGACCCGGCTTCGATTTAATCATATCTAATAGATCAAATCCAGAAATATCAGGGAGTTTTAGATCAAGGATAATACAATCAAATGTGTGTTTTTCCAGAAATTCTAATGCCTCTTTACCAGTAAACGCTTGCTTTACATCAACACCCTTATCGGTAAGTTGCTGGGTTAAAACTTTACTATGAAGTTCTTGGTCTTCAATTACTAAAACGGTATTAAAATTATACTTTATATAAGCAGAGCTCAATAGTTCAAATGCCTCATCAAGTCTATCCTTTTCAATTGGCTTTTTGAGGAAGCCTATGGCACCTTCTTTTTTTGCCTTACTTTCCTTTTCATTGCCTGCCGACATCATGTGTACAGGAATGTGTTTTGTTTTTGGATTTTCTTTTAGCTTTTTAAGTATTGTCCATCCGTCCATAACGGGTAGCATAATATCCAGAACAATCGCATCTGGAAGTTCAGATATTGCCATTTCCAATCCAACATCTCCACTATGCGCAAGAAGAGGTTTAAATCCTTTTTCTATAGCATAATCATTTAGGACATCTGCAAATACAACATCATCTTCTACTATTAGTAATGTTTGAACCGTACCATTCTTAACCGGAAGTAATACAGGTTCAGGAATTAAAGGAACAATTTTAGCCTCTTCAGTTATATGGTCAATTACCTCTTTTGGGCTATTTGCAGTATTTTCCTCAGGTATAAAAAGAGTAAAGGTACTTCCTAAGCCAGGTTCACTCATTACCTGAATTTCACCACCAAGTATATATGCAAGTTCCTTGCTAATAGATAAGCCCAGGCCTGTACCACCATATTTTCTACTAGTAGATCCATCTGCTTGTTGGAATGCTTCAAATATTAGCTTCTGTTTATCTGCAGGTATCCCAATTCCAGAATCCTTTACTACTATGGCTATTATATTTTTATTGAAGCTTCTTAACTGCTCAGAATAAAACCTGGTTTCTTTTGCCGCATTGCTTATATTTAAGGATATCTCTCCGTGCTCTGGAGTGAACTTAAACGCATTTGAAAGAAGGTTCTTTACAATTTGTTCAAGTCTTGCCTGATCAGTGAGTATAGATTCGGGTAAGTTATGTTCAACCGTAGTTTTGAAATTAATTTTCTTACTTCTGGCTAGTTCACTAAACAATGCGTCCATGTCTTGTTGAATGGCTCTAGGCTGGATATGTTCTATTGTCAGATCTATTTTCCCCGACTCAATTTTTGACAGATCAAGAATGTCATTAATAAGCGTTAACAGATCGGAGCCTGCATTGTGTATAACACCGGCATATTTAATTTGATCTTCGTTTAAATTTTCGGGTCTATTCTCTTTTAATATTCTTGCCAGAATCAATATGCTATTCAATGGAGTTCTTAACTCATGACTCATGTTGGCTAAAAACTCAGATTTGTACTTACTTGAAACTTCCAGTTCTTCTGCTTTTAAGCTCATTGCCTCTCGCGCCTGATTTACCAGGATATTACGTTCCTCAAGGAGCTGGGCTTTTTCTTCCAGTTCGGCATTGGTTTGGCGAAGTTCCTCTTGCTGTACCCTAAGTTCTTCTTCTGATGCCTGTAACTGCTCTGATTTAAATACCAGTTCTTCGTTTGTTGTGCGAAGTTCTTCCTGCTGGCTTTCCAGTTCTTCGGCTTGTTGCTGAGTTTGTTCAAACAAGGCTCTTAATTTTACGCGTGCTACTGCACTGTTTATTCCTACACCAATGCTTTCGGCAATTGTATTTAAGAATAACAACGTAGATGGGTCTGGCTCTTTGTTTAAACCTAACTCTATTACAGCCAGTGTTTCATTTTCAAATAGTATTGGAAGCAGAAATATATGGCTGGGTAGGGTGCTGCCTAATCCCGATTGAATCTTTATATAATCTGAAGGAATTTTGTTAAGCAGTTTGGATTGTTGCTCAAGAGCTGTCTGCCCCACCAATCCTTCACCAAACTGATATTCTTTTAAACTTCCTTTTGAGTTTTCAAATGCATAGCCACCAATAAATTTGATGGTTTTTTTAGAACGATTAACCAGAAATATTGAACCAACCGGAGCATTTATGTAATTACATATTGAAGTTATTATTTTTGTGCATAGCTCATCAGCCCCCTGTTCTCCACGCATAGCCTCATTTACAGCTGTTGCACCTGATAGCAACCAGTTTTTTTGTTCGTTTTCAGCCGAAATCCGTTCCAGTTCGATATTGGAATCTCTGATTTGATTTTCTGTTAGTTTTTGCTGGTCAAAAGTTCTTCTGATATACGAGAATAGAAACAAGATTAAACAAAAAATGATTACCGCACTTATCATAACCACTCCTTCACTTTGCTTGCTACTATTTACAATGGAAGCTTTTCTTTTCGCAAGGAGTTTAAGTTCGGTTTCAATTATTTTATTACCTATTTTTAAGATTTGAGTTTTATAAAGCTGGCCTAGTCCTGCCATTACACGCGATGCAGCAGCTTCTTTTCCATTTGATTCATAAGCGCTAAGAACCCCTTTCATCTCTTCGGTTTTAGCATGTGCATACTGGTTTAGAGAATCTATTCTGATCTGTTGCTCAGCATTGTCATTTGTTAACTGCTTTAATTCTGCTATTGTTGGAAGGATCTTTGAAGCATTGGCATTGTAAGGCTTAAGGTATTGTTTGTCGCCAGACAAAACAAATCCCCTGATACTAGTTTCTGAGTTTAAAACCTGGAATTCAATGTCTTTTACCAAATTGATGACGTCATAAGTATGACCCTGCCATTTTGTATCCTGATTTAGCTTATCAATACTGAGATAGGATGTAATTGCTGATACCAAAACAAATAACAAGGATACAGCAAATCCTGTTAACACCTGTTGTTTAAAAGATAATTTAAACATATATTAAGTTAATAAATATTGAAGCTCTTAAAAAATAAATACAATGATAGTACTTGTTAAGACAAGTTGACTAACTATTGTAAGATAAATTTAATGTAATTCCCTTAAACATTGATTATAAGTTACCCCAATTGGGATAATTTGCTCACCAATCCAGATTTGAGTGCGATCAAACTTGCTGATTTTGTCTTTTGAAACTATAAAAGCGCGGTGTGTTCTTATGAATGATTTTGCAGGAAGCAATAGAAGCATTTCACTTATTGGGATTCTGGTACTAAGAAGCGGACTGTTTACAAGGTGTATAAGGGTATAGTTCCCCGAAGCCTCTATATATAGTATATCCTCAATTTGTACTTTTATTTGTTCGTAGCCATCCTTAATAAAAATGGCCGCAGGTTGTTCCTCATTTTCTGTCTTATTTCTAAGGTTATAGAACTCTTGAGCTTTGTTGCATCCTTTTAAAAAGCGGGCGAGTGAAAATGGTTTTAATAAATAGTCAACAGCATCCAGTTCAAAACCCTTAACCGCATGTTCAGAGTATGCCGTTGTAAAAATAACCATTGGAGGGTTCGTTAGGCTATTTAAAAAATCAATGCCACTAATATCGGGCATTTTTATGTCTAGAAAGATTAAATCGATTTTATTGTTTTGCAAATAAGAAATAGCCTCAAAAGCATTTACAAATGTAGCTTTGAGTTCAATAAACGGAACTTTAGAAGCGTGCGATTCTATTATATCAAGTGCTATCGGTTCGTCATCAATTGCTATTGCCAGCATTTTTTAATATCATTTGTTATCTAGTAGTAGAGGCTTTTGTTGGCACAATATAAGATATCTTAAATAAGTTTGCCCCTAGTAATTTATTATAATTGTAGTGTTAAATGAATAAAGAACTCATTGGCACTTTCCCTGATAATTAATTCATGTTTGCGAGGATACAGCAGTGCGAGCCTTTGTTTTACATTTTGTAAGCCAATACCACTTTTAAGTTTCTCGGGGTCATTATCAGGTTTAATATGGATGCTGTTATTTACATCAAAATACAGGGTATTCTCTTTGGTTTGCAATGTGATCTTTATATGCGATGGGTGCTGTAAACTAACCCCATGCTTAAAGGCGTTTTCAACAAACGGAATGAGTAGCATTGGGGCGATCTGTTGATTGTTTAGCTGTTCTTCAATTTGTGTTTCTATTGAAATTGAAGCTGAACGTGAAGTCCTCAACTTTTGTAAAGCAATATAATTATTAAGGTAATCCACATCTCTGGTCAGGGAAATTTTATCCTGAAGGTTCTCCTGAAGCATAAATCGCATCATATCACCCAATTTCTGAATACCTTCGCCAGTACGTTCTGCTTTTTCTTGCAAAGCAGTTCCATATAATGTGTTTAGTGCATTAAATAAAAAGTGCGGATTAATTTGAGATCGCAGGAAACTTAAACTTGCATCGGATTTTCCAAGCTCAGTTTTTAAACTGTTAAGCTCTATACTGGAATCGTTCCTTTTTTTATAAATATACCAGGATAATGGTGCACTTATTATGAGTTGGGTAGGTATATGGAAAGCTATTACAACACCAGCCATTTCCCCATGGTTGCTAAACATTAATGCTATAAGCGCAAGTGGGAGACAAGATGCGATGGTAATGAAAAATATCTTCCAGAAATAGTTCCAAAAACGCTTTCCAGATTCTTTAACCTGAGGGATAAGATAGTATAATGAAAAGATAACAAGAGCTATTGTTGAACAAATTACAAGTGTCCAGCATACTATAACCTCGAATGGCGATGATGTGGCTATTAGTAAAAGCAGGCCCACAAACCAGAATGCTGCTCCAAAAACGGCTTCTAACTTAGTTCGGTTATATGGGTCATTCCCTGCATGCTCATTTTCCTTAATATTAATAATCAGTTTTTTAAGAGCTACATATATGGTGATGACTAGTATCAGCCATGCAGAATATGTAAACCCTTTAAAAAAGAAGTGGTTGTAAGCATCCTGAGTGCTATTAAAGTCGGGGAACATATAAACCTTACTATATGTATAGGTGATGCTGGTAATTAATCCGATTCCCAGAAACAAGCCGATTAAAATGACCAGCGACAAGGCTCTGCTATTTGGTTTAAAAAGAGCAGGAATGATGCAGAAATTCAATAAGAGAAAACTGAAATACAGTATAGAAAAACGAAACAGTTCGGGAATAAGATAATTCGAAACATAAGAATATTGCATGTTGGCACCCTTGGCTAGATATTCTAGGTGACTTGGAGTGCTGTCGCCTGAATTTGAAACTAGTAAAAGGATGGCAAATCCATAAAGGCTGGTAGCTATCCAAAATTCAACCTTCGTTAATTCTGATAATTTCATTTGTTGCTGATTAATACTTTTTGATTTTCAATACGTTTTGTTGATGCAATAGTACAACGACTATGGGTTACAAAATTTAAAATGTGATGAAACCTTTAAAAAATGTGACGAATTATGATTTGAATTCTTTTTTTTAAGTTTGCCATTATGATCGTATACGGAATACCAAATTGCAATACTGTTAAAAAAGCCATGACCTGGTTAACTGAAAATGGATTTAAACCCGAGTTTCATGACTTTAAAAAAAAGGGGATTAGTGCCGAAAAATTAAATATCTGGTGTGATACATTTGGCTGGGAAAATGTATTGAACAAAAAAGGGACTACCTGGAAAAAACTGAGTATTGAGGAACAACAAGAAGTAAATAGCAAAGAAAGCGCTATTAAGGTTTTATTGATTTATACCAGCGCTATTAAACGCCCAATAATAGAGGTTGATGGAAAACCTATCCTAATTAGCTTTAGTGAAGAAAATTACCAAAGCGCTTTAAAATAGTATTTCGAAAAAATTTATCTTAACGCAGGAACATTTTGCTGTTAATATTTGTTAAATAGTTAACGTGGCACTTAAACAGCGTTATATTTGAATATGCTTAAGAAACTTTTGTTTGCATTGATTTTAATGGCTCCTTTATCACTTTGGGCACAAAATGTTGTTTCGGGAACTGTTTATGATTTTGAGATAAAGACTTTGCCGCTTCAGGAGGTAAATGTTAAGAATTTTAATAACAATCAAACTACAAAAACAAAAGCTTCAGGTAATTTTTCGCTTGCCGCTAAGATCGGAGATGTATTAGAATTCTCTTTAAATGGATACCATAAGGATACACTTTATCTTACAAACCTTTCTCCAAAAACAATATTCCTTCCCGGAAGTTCAACCAGTTTAAAGGAAGTAAAGATTTTAAGTGCAAAAATAAACCCTACAATTTTAGCCCCGGATCCCGAAGCTAAAGAATTTAAACGGGTTGAGGCTGATGATTATAAGGGTAAACCTAATGTTTCAAAAGCAGGTGGGCTTAAGTTGAATCTGGGGTATGGTAAGTATAAAGAGAAGCAGGCCAAAATAAAGGATCTGGAAGAGAAAGATCAATATGAAAATGAGATAAAAAGTGTTTTTACTGAAGCCTATGTTTCAGATCTGGTAAAATTAAAGGGGCAGGAATTAAAAGATTTTATGACCATGTATAGGCCACCGGTTGCAACAGTGCAAAGCAACAGGCCATTTGATTACAAATATTATACTGTTCAGGCCTACCATAAGTGGTTAAAATTACCTCCTTCTCAAAGAAAACCACCTCAGGTACCAAGGTTAAAGAAAAACTAATAAAGTCGTTACATTACCAGGGGATAGGTTGTATTTTATACCTTTATTTCGAAATCTTTAAACTTAAACTTTTATATGTCTTACAAGTCAACCATACTAGTGGTATTGTTGTGTGCATTTGCTTTGACTACCGTGGCGCAGCAAACAGATCCAAATGCTGGCAACTACGATGCGCATGCTGCATTCAGTCCACTTTTTTATACTAAAAATGGAAACGAATATAGATCAGCAAGTGGTTATCCGGGACCAAAATACTGGCAGAATCATGCTGATTATTCTATTACTGCAGATCTTGACGAAACAAATAATAAAATAACTGGTACAGTTACCATTACATATAAAAATAATAGTCCTGATAAATTACCTTATTTATGGCTCCAGCTAGACCAAAATCTATTTGCACCCGATTCTAGAGGAAATGCACTTATTGCTGCTGGAAGCAGATATGGGGCCAGGGGCGAGAAGCTAAACGGAGGATATAAAATAGAAGGCTTAACCGTATTACAAAAACAGAAAGAAGTTAAGTTTACCTCTTTAATAGAGGATACCCGTATGCAGATAAGACTAGCCGAACCAATGGCTGCTACAGGAGATGTAGTTACAATAAAAATGAATTTCTCTTTCATCATTCCTATTAATGGATCTGATCGCATGGGACATTTAACAACTAAGAATGGCGAAATATTCTCGATAGCTCAGTGGTTCCCCCGCATGTGTGTGTATGATGATGTTCTAGGATGGAATACCTTACCTTATTGGGGAGCAGGAGAATTCTATTGCGAGTATGGCGATTTTGATTTCACGGTAACCGTTCCTGCAAATCATATTGTTATGGGATCTGGTGAGTTGGTGAATCCACAAGAGGTTTTTACACCTGTACAATTACAACGATGGAATGAAGCAAAAGCTAGTGATAAAACAATCTCGATAAGATCTGAATCTGAAGTTAAGGATCCAAAATCTCGTCCGGCTAAAGATAAACTCACATGGAAATTTAAAATTAAAAATGCCAGGGATGTTGCCTGGGGATCATCAAAAGCATTTGTTTTGGATGCTGCACGCATCAATTTACCTAGTGGCAAGAAATCATTAGCTGTTTCTGCTCATCCGGTTGAAAGTAACGGGAGTGATGGCTATGGCAGAGCGGTTGAGTATGTTAAAACTTCAATAGAGCATTATTCCGATAAATGGTTTGAATATCCATATCCCATGGCTGTAAACGTTGCTAGTAATGTTGGTGGGATGGAATACCCAGGGATTGTTTTTTGCGGCTGGAAAGCTAAAAAGGGGAGTGCCTGGGGAGTTATAGACCATGAATTTGGACATACCTGGTTTCCTATGATTGTAGGCAGTAATGAACGTAAATACGGCTGGATGGACGAAGGCTTTAATACTTTTATTAATGGAATATCATCAGCTGCATTTAATAATGGCGAGTATAAAAAAACTCCTGATGATATGCACAAAGTTGCCAACAAGCTGCAAAACCCAGAAGTAGAATATATAATGCTAAGCCCGGATGCTATGAGGGAACGCAATATTGGAGAGAATTTATACTATAAACCTGCTCAGGGATTGAATATATTAAGAAACGTAATACTAGGTGCAGATCGCTTTGATTATGCTTTTAGACAATATATAGATCATTGGGCTTTTAAGCACCCAATGCCAGATGATTTTTTCCGTTCTATCGAAAATGGTGCTGGTGAAGATCTTTCATGGTTCTGGAGAGGGTGGTTTCTTGAAAACTGGAAGATGGACCAGGCTATTGTTAGTGTATCAGAATCTAACAGGGATGAAGCCAGGGGTTATAACATAGTTGTTGCCAATCTCGAAAAAATGCCAATGCCGATTATTTTGGAGATTAAAACCAAAAGTGGTAAAACTGACCATGTGAAAATTCCGGTAGACGTTTGGATGCGGAATAATGTATGGACCGTACCTTACCCTACAACTGAGGAAGTGGTGTCGGTTATTTTAGATCCGGAGAATCTATTGCCTGATGTGAATAACGACAACAATAAATGGAAGAAAAATTAGTCAATTACTGATGAGGGGTTGTTTTTAAAGCAATGGTCATCTCGACGAAAGGAGAGATCTCTCCTTTCGTCGAGATGACGATTTGTGCTATAGCAAGACGTAGCTAATTTTAGTTAATGGCTTTTGAAAAAACTTTCTTTCAGCTTTTGAGCATCAATTAAAGGTTCAGGTTCATCTAGGCGGATCAACCATCCTTTTTGCTTTAGCAAACTAATATCTTCTTTAGCAACAGAAAGATCCTTGCCTTTTATGCTTCTATTTATAGCAATAGGAGGTTTAGGTTCAACATTAGCTGTTGTATGAAACAATACTTCAATATTAAACTTAGGCCAGATCTGTATATCGCCAAGTTGATCTGAATAGATCTTTTTAGCCGAATGAGGAGCCGAAATGTTTGCAAACTCACCTTTAAAATTTCCACCTTTTTCCGTAGTTAAGCTAACAAGTAATTGGAAAGACGTTTCATTCACGATATGAAAGTGTGCAACAGAATTACTATGCTGATCTGTTACAATGGCAAGAAATACACCATCTTTAATAAACTCTGCCTGAGGTATAACAGGCGTAGGGCGGTTGGTAACAACGTCATTGTCTATAATTTCACCATGTACTAATGTTACTTTAGATGCCAAAACCGGTATCTCAAAATCATTGGCATCAGTAACGCCAATGGTATCTTTGTCGATAATTCTGGTAATGTACCCTTCTAAATTCTCGTCAACAAAACGAACAAAGTCTCCTAGTTTGAAATTCATATATTTTTATTTATGTCCAAATTTAGTTATTCTTATTATTTTTGTGGCATGGCCATAGATGAGCAGAAAAATAATCCATTGCACGGAAAAACACTCGAGTTTATTCTAAAACAACTTGTATGGCACTATGGCTGGGAAGAATTGGGCCTTCTTGTTAAAATTGCCTGTTTTAATAATAATCCCACAATGAACTCAAGCCTTAAGTTTTTACGTAAGACTGACTGGGCCAGGAAAAAAGTGGAGAAATTATACTTGAACACCTTTCACTAACACGATTGCTTTAAGACAGGTTCGACGCTGCTTCGAGGTTTGTTCGAGGATGCTTCTGAAAAAAGTATCTGTTTTCCAAAGGGATCCCCCTACCAATCCTCAATCTGCTTTCATCCAAACCCGGATACACCGTATTGAACCCTTATTATTTATTCCGTGAATCTTATGGTTTGAATAATTTTGTGTTAACCCCTTGATTTATAAAATGTATTGTCTTACCTTTGCAGTCCCTTATTGAGGGGTAAAGTTTTTAAACATAAAATAAGAAAAACAAAAAAGAACAATGCCAACCATTCAACAATTAGTTAGAAAAGGTAGAGTAGCACTGGAGTTCAAGAGTAAGTCTCCGGCGTTGGACAGCTGTCCACAGCGAAGAGGTGTATGTACACGTGTATATACCACTACCCCTAAAAAACCAAACTCAGCAATGCGTAAAGTTGCACGTGTACGTTTAACCAATGGTAAAGAGGTTAACGCTTACATCCCTGGAGAAGGTCACAATTTACAGGAGCACTCAATCGTATTGATACGTGGTGGACGTGTTAAAGATTTACCAGGTGTACGTTATCACATCATCCGTGGAGCATTAGATACTTCAGGAGTTGCTGGTCGTAACCAACGTCGTTCAAAATATGGTACTAAACGTCCTAAGCCAGGACAAGTAGCAGCGGCACCAACAAAAGGTAAAAAGAAATAATTAGGAGGAAAGAAAAATGAGAAAGTCAAAACCAAAAAAGAGAATTATCCTTCCTGATCCAAAATTTAACGATGTTCAGGTGACGAGATTTGTAAATAATATGATGTACGATGGAAAAAAATCTATCGCATATGATATTTTTTATGATGCTGTTGAATTAGCTGAGAAAAAAGCTGGTGAGAACGGTTTAGAAGTATGGAAACGTGCTTTAGCAAATGTAATGCCTGCAGTAGAGGTTAAGTCACGCCGTGTTGGTGGTGCTAACTTTCAGGTACCTACAGAAGTAAGACCAGACCGTAAGATTGCTTTAGGCATGAAATGGTTAATTTCTTACGCTCGTAAACGTGGTGAAAAAACCATGAAAGAAAAATTAGCAGGTGAAATCGTTTCAGCAGCTAAAGGTGAAGGTGCAGCAGTGAAAAAGAAAGAAGATACGCATAAAATGGCTGAGGCTAACAAAGCGTTCTCACATTTCCGTTTCTAATATTTGAAATTATTATAATGTCAAGAGATTTAAAATTTACTAGAAATATCAGGATCGCGGCTCACATTGATGCAGGTAAAACTACAACAACAGAGCGTATCCTTTATTATGCTGGGGTAAACCACAAGATTGGTGAGGTACACGAAGGTGCATCAACCATGGACTGGATGGTACAGGAAGCTGAACGCGGGATAACAATCACGTCTGCAGCAACTACTGTATTCTGGCCTTACCGTGGTAATAAATATCAGGTAAACGTTATCGATACTCCAGGACACGTGGATTTTACCGTAGAGGTAAACCGTTCATTGCGTGTACTTGACGGATTGGTGTTTTTATTTTCAGCAGTTGATGGTGTTGAGCCTCAATCTGAAACTAACTGGCGTTTAGCTAACAACTATGCAGTTCCTCGTATTGGTTTCGTTAATAAAATGGACCGTTCTGGAGCTGACTTCTTAAAAGTTGTTAAACAGGTTAAAGATATGTTGGGCAGTCATGCTGTTCCTTTGCAATTACCAATCGGTGCTGAAGATAACTTTACTGGTGTTGTTGATTTGATCAATAACCGTGGTATTGTTTGGAATGAGCACGATAAAGGTATGACTTTTACTGAGGTTCCAATTCCTGCCGATATGGTTGATGAGGTTGCTGAATGGAGAGAGAATTTATTAGAAGCTGTTGCTGATTACGATGAGTCTTTGATGGAGAAATTCTTCGAAGATCCAAGTTCAATCACTGAGCGTGAGATTCTTGATGCATTGCGTAAAGCTACTTTAGATGCTAAAATCGTTCCTATGGTGTGTGGTTCATCTTTCAAAAACAAAGGTGTTCAAACCATGCTTGATTTGGTAATGGAATTATTGCCTTCGCCAATGGATGTGGATGGTATCACAGGTACTAACCCAGAAACTGGTCAGGAAGTAACTCGTCAGCCAGATATTAACGAGCCTTTTGCAGCTTTAGCATTTAAAATTGCAACGGATCCTTTCGTAGGTCGTTTGTGCTTTATCCGTGTTTATTCAGGTAACTTAGAAGCTGGTTCATACGTTTATAATGCACGTTCTGAAAACAAAGAGCGTATTTCTCGTATCTTCCAAATGCACGCTAACAAGCAAAACCCAATTCCTAATGTAGGTGCTGGTGATATTGCTGCGGTAGTAGGATTTAAAGATATCAAAACAGGTGATACACTTTGTGATGAGAAACATCCAATTGTTCTTGAATCAATGGATTTCCCAGAGCCGGTTATCGGTTTAGCAATTGAGCCTAAAACTCAAGCTGATATTGATAAATTAGGTATGGGCTTATCTAAATTAGCTGAAGAGGATCCTACCTTTAGAGTTCAAACTGATCAGGAAACTGGCCAGACTGTAATCTCTGGTATGGGTGAGCTTCACTTAGATATTTTGATCGATCGTTTAAAACGTGAGTTCAAAGTTGAAGTTAATCAAGGTGCTCCACAAGTTGCTTACAAAGAAGCAATTAATGGAACCGTTCAACATCGTGAGACATATAAAAAACAATCTGGTGGTCGTGGTAAATTTGCGGACATCCAAGTTGTTATCTCTCCAATTGATGCTGATTGGGAAAAAGGTGGATTGCAGTTTGTTAACGAAATTACTGGTGGTTCAATTCCTCGTGAATTTATCCCATCTGTAGAAAAAGGATTTGCTGCATCTATGGCTAACGGAGTATTGGCTGGTTACCCACTACCAGACATGAAAGTTCGCTTAATTGATGGTTCATTCCACGCAGTCGATTCAGATGCTTTATCTTTTGAACTTGCAGCTAAAATGGCATATCGTGAGGCGTTACCTAAATGTAACCCTGTATTGATGGAGCCAATCATGAAAATCGAGATCCTTACTCCTGAAGAAAACATGGGAGATGTAATCGGTGACATGAACCGTCGTCGTGGTCAACTTTTAGGAATGGATACACGTAATGGTGCTCAAGTAATTAAAGCAACTGTACCTCTTTCTGAGATGTTTGGTTATGTAACTCAGTTACGTACCATTACTTCTGGTCGTGCAACCTCTACAATGGAGTTTGATCACTACGAGCCAGCTCCGAAAAACGTTCAGGACGAAGTAATTGCTAAATCAAAAGGCAGAATTAAATCTGTAGAATAAAAATAAATTGGCAGCCGGTTATTAATAGCTCTAACCGGCGCCTTAATTAAATAAATACCATGAGCCAAAGAATCAGAATTAAATTGAAATCTTACGATTACAACTTGGTAGATAAATCTGCTGAGAAAATCGTAAAAACTGTTAAGCCTACGGGCGCAGTGGTTAGCGGACCGATTCCGTTGCCAACAGAAAAGAAAATATTCACAGTTTTGCGTTCACCACACGTGAACAAAAAAGCACGTGAGCAGTTTCAATTATGCGCATACAAACGTTTGTTAGACATTTATAGCTCTAACTCTAAAACAGTTGATGCTTTGATGAAACTTGAGCTACCTAGCGGTGTTGAAGTAGAAATTAAAGTATAACTATACTTTAACGTTAACAAAAAAGCCCTTGAAATTAATTTTCAAGGGCTTTTTTGTTTGCATTGCAGTAACCTGTTTATTTACCGCGATTCTTAAGTTCGTCTAGTTTATTACGCTCATCCTGCAGTTCCCTGGCCAGCTTTTTCTCTTTATCATTAGCCTTTACTTTATAGTTTTGATATTCTTGTGATATCTCATCATATAAAGTGCTTCTGTATTTGGCTTCATGGATATGCTTTGCTGATCTTAGGATGATGATAGCCAGAGCTGCAGCTAAGGCAATTATTAGGCCCCATACAATAAGGTTATAGTTTGATTTGGTAAAACCTATTCCAAGAAAGCTGATCTCATTTAATTTAGCATTGGAATTGGCAAGTGATGATTCTGTACCAGAAATTTGCTTTTTTAGTTCTGAAATCTCTTTTCCTTGATCCTCAATTTTTTTCCTTGTTACCACTAATTGCTTGCGATCTGTGTTTAAACTATCTCTCACATTTTGCCAGAATACAGATAACCTGGATGGATTTACTAATTTATATCCATTTAAGGTTTTAGATTTTGACAGCAGAAGCTGGTACTGCCCCCTTAAAGAAGGATCAATTTTACTTGTATCCGCTTTTAACTGCGCTTGAGCCGTAAAATTAATTAACAGAATAGTGATGATTGGTAGTAAGATTTTTCTCATTGATGGTATTTTGTTTTTAAATATTGGTAGTTGTTTATTCAGTTTGTGGTTTCACAAGTGATTCACCCCTAATTTAACATTCATATTTTAATTTTATTGTGTTTTGTTTGGAGATAGTATATTTGCAGCAATGTCGGTATTACTATTTACAATTATTGTCTTGCTGGGAGCTTTCGTAGCCGGATTAGTTGGGTCTCTTACCGGCTTGGGCGGAGGAGTGATTATCATTCCATTGTTAACCCTGGTATTGGGTGTTGATATTCATTATGCAATAGGAGCTTCAATCATTTCGGTTATAGCTACCTCATCAGGTTCTGCTGCTGCTTATGTAAAAGAAGGAATCACTAATATTCGAATTGGAATGTTCTTAGAAATTGCCACTACAATAAGCGCAATTATAGGTGCAGTTGTTACCGTATATATTAACCCCAGCTATATTGCAATAATTTTTGGTCTAATTCTGTTGTTCTCGGCTGCAATGATGATAAGGAAAAAGATTGACCATTCTGATAATGATACTTCGGGGAAATTAGCTGTTTTCTTAAAATTAAACGGTACTTACCCAACAGAAAACGGGATGCAAAATTATGCAGTACATAATGTGATTGGTGGTTTTTTGATGATGTTTGTTGCAGGTATAATTTCCGGATTGCTTGGAATTGGCTCGGGAGCATTAAAGGTTATTGCAATGGATAATATAATGCGTATCCCTTTTAAGGTATCTACTACAACAAGTAATTTCATGATGGGGGTTACTGCGGCAGCCAGTGCTATCGTATATTTGCATAGAGGACAGATTGATCCGGGAATTGCGATGCCTGTAGCGCTAGGTGTTTTAACAGGTGCAACGGTTGGTTCGAAAATTTTAGTAAGGACTAAAACGGATAAGCTTAAAATTATCTTTGCTGTTGTTGTAGCTTTTTTAGCGCTGCAAATGATTTATAATGGATTAACAGGTAGATTATGAGTAAAGAGAAGAATTTCTTTGCAGACAGGGATATTCAGATTATCCTTGGAACATTACTTAGGGTTGGTGTAATTGCTTCTATGACAGTAGTTTTTATAGGAGGATTGGTATACCTTGCCTTTAATCATTCTGAAATGGTAAACTATAGCCATTTTGATTCTGTTAAAGCCGGCTTCTCTACAGTCTCTGATATTTTTATCGGATTAGGGCATTTAAAAGGGAGTGCTATTATTCAATTTGGGGTTCTCTTGCTGATATTTACACCAATCATGCGCGTTGTTTTTTC
>NZ_CAMLHF010000104.1 GCF_946479715.1 uncultured Pedobacter sp.
AATTCAGCGGCAGCTCCGAAACGATTCTTGATGGAGCGCAAAATTCGATACACATGATGCCTGTCGCCCTCAAACTGCAGAACAGTATCAACCATGTGTTCCAGAATTTTTGGTCCGGCAATGGTTCCGTCTTTGGTAATATGGCCAATTAAAAATACAGGTGTATCCGTTTCTTTTGCAAACCGGAGTAATTCGGCAGTGCATTCTCTTACCTGAGATACACTTCCGGGGGTTGAATCGATATTAGCTGAGTGAAGTGTTTGTATAGAATCGACAACAATAATATCTGGCTCAAGTGTTTCAATCTGCTTAAAAATGTTTTGGGTTGAAGTTTCCGTTAGGATATAACAATCTGCTTTAGGTTTGGTAGTAATGCGCTCGGCTCTCATTTTAATTTGCTGTTCGCTTTCTTCTCCGGAAACATATAGAATCTTTTTGCCCGAGATATTTAAGGCAAGTTGAAGCATCAGCGTAGATTTACCGATTCCTGGTTCACCTCCAATTAGTATAACAGAGCCGGCAACTAAACCTCCACCCAAAACCCTGTCGAGCTCAAGGTCGCCTGTTAAAATTCGTTCTTCGCTAATTGACTGTATATCATCAACTTTAGATGGTTTATTTAAGCGTTGGGTACCGGTAGATGTTTTCCAGGAAGGTACCTTAGCGCTTGTTTTCTCTATAATTTCTTCGACGAAGGTATTCCATTCATTACATGAAGGACATCGCCCAAGCCATTTTGCTGATTCATATCCACAACTTTGGCAGAAATATGCTGATTTAGTTTTAGCCAATTGATTACAATTTTAATTTTACTAATTTATGCTTAATTCTATTAAAACAAACAGGCCCGATCTCTATGAAATCGGGCCTGTTTAGTTAATAAGTTAATTTTTACAATTTAATTTCTTCGTCTTTTGAAGAAAGAAAATGAAACTCAGTCAAATTATAAGATGAGACTGATCTGATTTTAATTCGCTGTCCGAATTTAAAAAACCATTTCCACTGTAAAGAGATAAAGCCCTTTTTAATGAAAGCTTCAATATACGGGTGTACACAAAGCGTAATATTTTTTTCGTTTTGCTCCTGCAAAATATAGGTCAGGTTATTTTCAATGTCATCCATTAAAACAATACTGGCCTTAATTTCCCCCGTACCGTCGCAGGTAGGGCATTTCTCACTGGTTACAATGTTCATTTCGGGCCTTACACGCTGACGTGTAATCTGAACAAGGCCAAACTTACTTGGCGGCAATATGGTGTGCTTAGCACGATCCAGTAACATCAGATCCTTAAGATAGTCGAACAACATTTTGCGATTAACAGGCTTGTGCATATCGATAAAATCGATTACTACAATACCACCCATATCCCTTAAACGAAGTTGGCGGGCAATTTCCTTAGCAGCTTCTTTATTAACCTGCAAAGCATTGTCTTCCTGATTCTCTTTACTAGCTGTTCTGTTCCCGCTGTTTACATCAATAACATGAAGCGCTTCAGTATGTTCAACAACAAGATAGGCTCCTCCAGCTAAGTTCACTGTTTTACCGAAAGAGTTCTTGATTTGTTTTTCAATACCGAAATGTTCAAAAATAGGCTCTTTATGTTTGTACAGTTTAACGATCTTTTCCATTTCTGGAGAGATTTCGTGAACATAGGAACGAATATCTTCAAACAGGCTATTATCGCTTACATAAACATTTGTAAAGTCAGTGCTTAAAATATCACGGATCAATGTTGATGTCCGATCCATTTCTCCCCAAACTCGTTTAGAAGGTTCTGCCTCAGGAAGCTTTTTAATAAAGCTTTCCCATTTAGCTACAGAATCTAAAAGGTCTTTTTGAAGTTCTGCAACTCCTTTGCCTTCTGAAACGGTTCTGATAATTACTCCAAAATTTTTAGGTTTAATACTTTCAATAATCTTTTTTAAACGATTACGTTCAGTATTGCTCTTAATCTTTTTGGAAATAGAGATTACATTAGAGAAAGGAACTAATACAATATATCTGCCGGCTATTGAAAGATCCGAACTCAAACGAGGACCTTTAGTTGAAATTGGCTCTTTTGCTATCTGAACAGGTAAAACAAGATTCTTGCTTACTACTTCTGATATTTTGCCTGCTTTGTTAATGTCTCCCTCTAACTTGAAATTATCCAGTAAAGTGCCATTAACAGAGCCGTTACGCTTGATTTTAGTTAGCTTAATTAAAGATTGGACTTGAGGACCTAGATCAAAATAATGCAGAAATGCATCCTTTTCATAACCAACATCTACGAACGCAGCATTTAGACCCGGCATGATTTTCTTAATGCGGCCTAAATAAATGTCGCCAACGGCGTAATTGTTGTTGATCTGTTCTTTATGAAGTTCTACAAGTTGTTTGTCTTCAACTAAAGCTATGGTTACTCCCAGTGGAGAGGAATCTATAATTAATTCTTTTACCAAAAGCTACAGATTTTAAGGCATTAAATGCCTTATTAACACATGGACAAATAAAAAAACATTGCAACGAAAAATAAGGCTAAGATCTTGTCGTAGCCTTATTTTCTGTGCAAAACAATAAGAAAAATTATTTTTTCTTATGTCTGTTTTTTCTTAAACGTTTTTTGCGTTTGTGGGTAGCCATTTTATGTCTTTTTCTTTTTTTACCGCTTGGCATAATCTTGAATTTTAAATATTTTTTTAATCTGTTTATTAATTTTTACTCTTTAGCTCCAATACTTTATCATCAATGAATTTTGATAATTTAGGATTGGCGGCTAGCTTTTTACTCTTAAGATAGGCATCAATAGCATCTGTATTTTTACCCAGGCTTTCATAAGCTGTGGCTAAATAGAAGTATGCATCTGGAGTAGGCTTAATGGCGATAATGTTGTTAAATCTGCTTATGGCTTTATCAAACTGGCCAGATTTAATTGCGAACGTACCTAAACTCATATTCGCTTTCAAATTCTTTGGGTCTTTTTTTACCACATCCATCAATAACGCAATACCTTTCATTGGCATTCCCATTCCATTAACAATGGTAATTCCCAGGCCGGTTTTCGCATCAGCACTCGTAGAGTCAATACTTACCGCATTAGTATAAGCAGCATTTGCTCTTTGTAATAATGCAGGTTGTAATATACTGTCTCTTGAGTTGTCAAATGCCTTTAAAAAGCGGTCTCCGGTAATTAACCAACTGGCTAATGTTTTCTCTTGATTGGCTATAATCTCAAGGTATAAAGCGCTTGGTGCACTCTGTTCAACATCATCCCACTTTTGAGCAAGCACTTTAGCGGCTGCAACCTTATCGGTAGAAGCTTTAAATGTGTTCTCAAGTGAAGTAATTTCAGCAGCAAAGTTTGGACTGATCAGGGTTTTACCAGAAGCCGAAACTTCTTCCAAACTGATTGGCTGAGGGGTTTCTGATGTCATCTGCCCTGCGGCTGGAACATTCGTTGTTTGCTCTTTCGGCTTAACTAAACCTTTAATATCCCTTGTAAACAAAAAAGCTCCAAGCAATACTATTGCTCCAATTATGATAATTTGTTTTGAACGGATATTGTTTAGCATAAGTTGATTAAGCTTCTACGCTTACTTTTTTAGAGTTGTTTTTTACTTTGTCAACAAACACTTTTGCCGGTTTGAAACTTGGTACAAAATGCTCCGGGATAATAATTGCAGTGTTTTTAGAAATATTTCTCGCAGTTTTTTGCGCTCTCTTTTTTACAACAAAACTACCAAAACCTCTAACATATACATTCTCTCCTCCGATCATACTGTTCTTGATCACTTTGAAAAATGCCTCAACGGTTTCTTGTACATCTACCTTTTCAATTCCTGTTTTTGTTGATATTTCTGAAATAATATCTGCCTTAGTCATATTCTATTATTTATTTATAGTGTATTATATACTTTATAAGTGTTTTGGGGTTGCAAAAGTATTGCTTTTTAATGAGATAGGAAAATAAAAGATGATTTATTTGTTTCATATTGTATCAGAGAATTGCAAGTTTTGCCGAAAACAAATTAATAACGCCGTATTTTTGTGTCTATGGCTTTTCAAACAGAAATAGTAAAATGGTATTTAAATCATAAAAGAGACTTACCATGGCGGGGTACAACGGATGCTTATGTGATCTGGCTTTCAGAAATTATATTGCAACAAACCAGAGTTGAGCAGGGATTGCCTTATTTTAATAGATTTTTAGAGAATTACCCAACAATTACTGCATTTGCTGCAGCTACCGAGACCCAGATTCTTAAACTATGGCAAGGGCTGGGCTATTATTCAAGAGGAAGAAATATGCTTTATACTGCTAAGCAGATCCAGGATGTTTATAACGGTGAGTTCCCTACAAAATATGATGATCTAATTCGCTTGAAAGGTATAGGTGATTATACCGCTGCGGCGATTTCATCATTTTCTTCGAATGAGATGAAAGCAGTTCTGGACGGAAATGTATTCCGGGTACTGTCCAGATATTTTGGAATCGAAACGCCAATAAACAGTCCTGCCGGTAAAAGGCAATTCATAGAGCTGGCCCAGAATCTAATAGTCGGACAAGAACCTTCTGTATACAATCAGGCCATTATGGAATTTGGTGCATTGCAATGCAAACCTAAATCTCCCTCCTGCGAATCCTGTCCTGTTCAATCTGATTGTTTTGCACGAAAAAATGATCTAGTAAATACACTTCCTGTTAAGGAGAAAAAACTTAAAAAACGCACTCGTTATTTTAACTATCTGGTATGTTTTAATGGAGATGAAGTCCTGGTAAATAAAAGAAATCCGGGAGACATCTGGCAGGAACTGTATGATTTTCCTTTAATAGAAACTGACGATAACTACCTGGAAGCACAAGAACAATTTCTGACCATATTGAAGAATAATTTTGGTGACACCTGTACTATTACGCCGTTAGAGCAG
Organism: uncultured Pedobacter sp.; assembly: GCF_946479715.1. Next base: position 4,910 of record NZ_CAMLHF010000104.1, read on the forward strand.
AAAAAACATTTATTAACCCACCAAACTATATATGTTCAATTTTTTGCTTTAGATAATTATATCATTAACTTTAATCAGAATGCAGAAATAAAATGGGTTTCATTAAGCGAGTTGGACGAATTGCCACAGCCTAAAGTGATAACAAATTTTATAAGCTCTTATTCCGTAAATTAGATAAATCAGAATTCATGTCAGGTATTAACAAAGTTATTTTAGTAGGACATTTAGGAAAAGATCCTGAAGTCAGACATTTAGATGGAGGTGTAACAGTAGCAAGTTTCCCATTGGCAACATCAGAGACGTATAACAAGGATGGCAAAAGAATAGAGCAAACAGAGTGGCATAACATTGTTTTGTGGAGAGGTTTGGCAGAGGTAGCCTCAAAGTATTTGCAAAAGGGCAAGCTGGTGTATATTGAAGGTAAACTTCGTACCCGCTCTTTTGAAGACAAAGAGCGAGTAAAGAAGTATGTTACAGAAGTAGTTGCAGAGAATTTTACAATTCTGGGCAGGAAAAGTGATTTTGAACAAACCCCATCTACGGGCGAGAATAGTACACCAAAAAGCGAAACGGATTATATAGATCCAAGTGATGCCTCTGGTGATTTACCTTTCTAACTAAATATAAAGAACTAAATCTGTTACTCTACGGTAACAGATTTAGCCAGATTTCTCGGTTGGTCTACATTACACCCTCTTAATACTGCTATGTGATAGGATAGTAATTGAAGTGGTATGGTGGCCAGTAATGGTAAGAATGCCTCACTGGCATCTGGTATTTCTATACAATAGTCTACCATTTTTCTAACCTCAACATCTCCCTCAGTAACTATAGCCAAAACAATTCCTTTTCTGGCTTTCACTTCCTGGATATTGCTGATTACTTTTTCGTAAGATGAATTTTTGGTAGCGATAACAACCACCGGCATTTCCTCGTCAATAAGCGCAATAGGGCCGTGTTTCATTTCTGCGGCCGGATACCCTTCGGCATGGATGTAAGAGATCTCCTTGAGCTTTAGAGCACCTTCAAGCGCCACAGGGAAACCGCTTCCCCTGCCAAGGAATAAACAATTTCTTGAATCCTTAAATTTCTGGGCTATTTCTTTGATAAGATCATTAGATTCAAGTGCTACCTGTATTTTATCGGGAATGCAATCTAACTCGGTAAGTAATTCAACCAATTTAGAATTGGTAAGTGTGCCTTTTTGCTGAGCCATATAAAAAGCCATCAAAGTAAGCACGGTTACCTGAGCTGTAAAGGCCTTAGTGGAAGCAACTCCAATTTCAGGGCCGGCGTGTGTATAAACACCTGCATGCGTTAATCGTGGTATAGAAGCACCTACAACATTACACACTCCAAAAATCGTAGCACCTCTTTCTTTAGCCATTTCGATGGCGGCCATCGTATCTGCCGTTTCTCCCGATTGGGAAATGGCAATCACAATATCTTTCTCAGTAATAATTGGATTCCTGTATCTAAATTCTGAAGCATATTCCACTTCTACAGGAATTCTTGCATACTCTTCAATCAAATACTCACCAACAAGGCCGGCATGCCATGAAGTGCCACAGGCAACAATAATTATACGATCAATATTTTTTAACTTGTCGGCATATTCTTTTATTCCACCCAATTGTACTTTGCCCTCATTAGGGTAAATACGCCCGCGCATACAATCTCTGATAGAGCGCGACTGTTCAAAGATCTCTTTAAGCATAAAGTGTTCATAGCCGCCTTTTTCGAGCATCTCAAGTTTTAGTTCGAGCTCTTGAACATATGGCGTTTGTACAACATTATCCAGGCGCTTTATCAATAACTCATCACGTTTAATAAACGCAATTTCATTATCGTTCAGGTAGATCACATTTTTTGTGTATTCAACAATAGGCGTAGCATCAGAGGCAATAAAATACTCGCCATCACCCACCCCGATAACCATTGGGCTTCCTTTTCTTGCTGCGATCAATTGATCTGGATGCTCTTCGTCCATTAAGACAATTGCGTAGGCACCATTAACCTCACGTAGGGCCAGTCGAACGGCTTCCAGCAAATCTATCTTTTCATTTTTGTAAATCTCTTCAATTAAGTGAACTAAAACCTCTGTATCGGTATCACTTTTAAATTCATGGCCCCTGGTTATTAGCTCTTCTTTAAGCGTTGCATAATTCTCGATAATTCCATTGTGAATTATGGTAAGCTTGCCATTGTTGGAAGTATGTGGATGTGAGTTTCTATCAGAAGGAGCCCCATGGGTTGCCCATCTGGTATGGCCAATTCCTGAAGTGCCAGATAAATTCTTACCTGCGGAAAAGTTCTCCAGTTCAGTAACCTTTCCGGCTTTTTTATAGATGTTTAAACCATCATCAGAAATAAGCGCGATACCAGCACTATCGTATCCGCGGTATTCTAATCTTTTTAGTCCTTTAATAACTATAGGCCACGCTTCTCTGTGACCGATATAACCAACTATTCCACACATACATACTGGGTTTAAAAAATATATCCTCCGAAATTAATGATCTCGGAGGATATAAACACAATAGTGTATAAATAAATTTAGCTAGTCAATTCTGGTATAATAGATGTTTAGCTTAATGCCTTTTTCACCTGTTGCAGGAGTTGCAGTGTTTATAATTGACCTTGCTCCGGAAGTTAAAGAAGGGAAAACATTATACTCTGTAAGTGAGCTAGGCGCCAGGTAAGTGCCATAATCTACCGTCTTATTGTCAATTAAAGCCTGCAGGTAACTGGTTACAGTAAATATATATCTTTTGTTAGTGGTGTCATAGAATCCACCAAATGCTGCTTCAGAGCCGGCATAGGTAGCAGGTGGTGTCGGATTGGCTTGTGTAGGACCTTCGTTGTCAGGAATATTTGCTCTCTGACCGGCTATATCAAGTCTGTAAAGAGATAACCGCTGAGCAGCATTCCATGGCGATACATCTGTTCCGCTTTTAAGGTTAACAACCAATTCTGCTCTGTTAATTACTACACGTGCATCTGCATTTCCAGCCTTTACCTTGTCTACAAAAGCTTTTAGATCAGGGAAAGAAATTTTATTCCTTACGCCAGAAAGTGCTTGTAAGTAAGTAACATCAAATGATGCCGTTGGCGCGTCTAATTGCGCTTTAACAGGTGTTCCGGTGTAATCATGTTTAACAGTTGCCGCTATAGGACCTGAACTTGACGATATTGGGAAATTAACTGCTACTGTATCTTTCTCGATAACGCTTGTTCCAACCTGTTTTTTATAATAAATCTGAAGATTCGCATCAGTTCCACCAAAATTGATAAACATTACACCTCCAGGACCACTCGATGAGGTTTTGTTAACACTTACCTGCAGACCTTTAAATACTGCTGAGAATTTAGTGTTTGTTGCTCTTTTTGCTGAATCTACATTTAAAATGTGTTCCTGAATAAATGAATTACTAAGCTTTATCCTTATTTGTGGAACAACTGCCTTAAGCGTATCAGGTTTTCCTTTTACGATGTCAGTAATTTTAAAAGGTGTTTTTGGTTTTATCTTAGTCGTAATAGAGCCTACCAGACTTTCTACTGGCCATACTTTATTACTTAAAAAGATCTTTTGTAAAGAAAGATCATCTTTAAGCTGGTGTACATTAAGGCTATAAACCGAAGTTGTTGTATCACCATAAAATTGAGTTGAGTAAGGTAAAACAAGGATTGCCGAATCCACGGTTGGTATTCCTCCAAAACTATAACTGGTTGAAGGAAGGCTTACCGTCATAGAAAGACTTGCTTCGGTAGTTCCAAAAGTAGCATCTCCGGTAATATAACCCAGGGGATGTCTTGCCAATCCAATTGATGCAGTAGCTGAATCAAGAACAGTCTTGGAATCAACCAGAACGGTATTGTCTAAAATACCTTTAATAGGAGAGTCGCCATCAGGTGTAAGGCCGATAGTATTGGCATCTTTACAAGATGCAAAAAGAAAAAGACCTATCAACAGGGTCAATAAGTCTAGTTTTATAAATTTCATATTTTAGAATACCTGAGTTTAAGCTATTGAAACCAATTCTTCATCCGAAATCTCTTCATATAATGAGTAGAAGTTTTCGAAATTTTCGGTTAAATTAAAAGCTAAAGTTGGCTTATTAGAATCTTTAACAAATTTTAACACATCAGCATTGATGTTTTCATCAGCTAAAACTACTGCGTCAGAATAAGTTACAGCTCCAATATGCAAGGCACTACAATCTGCTTTTTCAAATACTTTAGTATCCTCAACAGTCATAGAGTTCATTACTGCTTTTTTATACAGATCAGTATTCATTGTTTCAGAGAAACAGTCCTCATAAATTGAATACACCACTTTTGAATTTTTAAAAGTAGGATCGTTTTTGTAAGTAGTTTTAATGTATGCAGGTACTAAAGATGTCATCCAGCCGTGGCAATGAACGATATCTGGAGACCAGCCTAATTTCTTAACAGTTTCAAGTGCACCTTTACAGAAGAAAATTGTTCTTTCATCATTATCAGCGTAGAACTTGTCTTCCTTATCCCTAAATACATACTTGCGTTGGAAATAATCTTCATTATCCAGGAAGTAAACTTGCATCCTTGCTGCCGGAATTGAGGCAACTTTAATGATCAACGGGTTATCATTGTCATCAATAATAATGTTCATGCCCGAAAGACGGATAACCTCGTGTAATCTGTTCCTTCTTTCATTAATGTTTCCAAACCTTGGCATTAAAATACGGATTTCAAATCCTTTATCCTGCATTGCCTGAGGTAACTGACGGGTAATTTCTGAAATCTTTGTGAGTTCAAGGAAAGGCGACATCTCGTGTGTAACAATCAGTAGCTTCGTTTTGGCCATCTCCATATTCGTAAATAAAAATTTATGTTAAAGAAAAGATTATCAAGGGGCAAAGGTAAGCAAAATAATAACATTTATCAATATAATACGCAAGATGTTTTGTTGGGAATGGATAAATAACCAACTTTGCCCCCTGAAATTTTATAAGCTGGTTTGGAAGTACTAAATACTATTGCGGCGTTAAAGTCGTTGCTCGGCCCAATTAAATTGGCTCAGCAGAAAATTGCTTTAGTGCCAACTATGGGTGCGCTGCACAAGGGTCATGTGTCGTTAATAAAGATGGCTCAAAAGCAGGCTGATATAGTGGTTTGCAGCATATTTGTGAACCCTACTCAATTTACAGATCCTAAAGATTTAGAGAAATATCCACGCCCGCTGGAGCACGATATGGCTATGCTTAAAGATGCCGGATGTGATGTGGTATTTATGCCCTCGGTTAAGGAAATGTATCCTACCGAAGAGAAATGGCATATTGATCTGGGACCTGCAGAGTTTCTTTTAGAAGGTGAATTTAGAAAAGGGCACTACCAGGGAGTAACTCAAATTGTAAAAAAACTGTTTGATGCGGTAAGTCCGGATGTCGCGTTCTTTGGACAAAAGGACTATCAACAAGTATTGATGATTCAAAACATGGTTGCCTATTTCAATCTTCCGGTTCAAATCATTTCTTGTCCGATTATAAGAGAAGACGATGGGCTGGCCATGAGTTCAAGAAATATACATCTTAGTGCTATCGACAGAAAAAATGCGTTAGTATTAAGCAAGGCGCTTACCTATGTAAGTGATAATTTCAAAAGCAAAAGTATTCCCGAGCTTTTAGAGAAAGCCAGGCAGCTAATTGAAGAAACACCCGGGGTGGAGCTTGACTATTTTACAATTGCCGATGGAAAAACATTACTTCCTGAGACAAATAAAAATGATCAGAATATTATAGCTCTTGTGGCTGCCAAAGTAGGGCAAACAAGGCTTATCGATAATATGATACTTAGCTGAAAAACGGAAAACCATTCATTCAGAAACTTTATCTAACTTTGCGTCATGATTATCGAGATATTAAAATCGAAGATCCACCGTGTTAAAGTAACACAGGCAGAACTGAATTACGTTGGAAGCATTACCATAGATGAAGATCTAATGGATGCTGCCCAAATTATTGCAAACGAGAAAGTGCAGATCGTAAATAACAATAACGGCGAGCGTTTCGAAACCTATGTAATAAAAGGTGAAAGAGGAACAGGAACCGTTTGTTTAAATGGAGCTACAGCCCGTAAAGTTCAGGTGGGTGATATTCTTATCATCATGTCTTACGGATCTTTACCAATAGAGGAAGCGAAAAAATATCACCCGATATTGGTTTTCCCTGATGATAATAACCATTTGCTGAAATAGGCTGTAATTACATTATAAAAAATAATACTATGCTACCATAGTAATTTGGTTGAGAAATACTAAATTTGGCGGTACGTATTTTTTTATTATATATAATTATGCTATTTCAACTAAGTGAAGAACAATTGATGATTCAGCAGGCCGCAAGGGATTTTGCACAAAATGAACTTAAGCCTGGAGTTATTGAAAGAGATGAACACCAGAAATTTCCGGCAGAACAAGTGAAAAAACTTGGTGAGCTGGGCTTTTTAGGAATGATGGTTTCGGAAAAATACAATGGTAGCGGTATGGATGCAGTTTCATACGTACTGGTAATGGAAGAGCTGTCTAAAGTAGATGCATCAGCATCTGTAGTTGTTTCTGTAAACAACTCTTTGGTATGTTACGGTTTAGAGGCGTTCGGTTCTGAAGCCCAAAAAGAAAAATATTTAAAGCCTTTGGCGTCCGGAGAAAAGATCGGGGCCTTTTGTTTGTCGGAGCCCGAAGCAGGTTCTGATGCAACATCGCAGCAAACAATTGCCGAGGATAAAGGCGATTATTACCTGCTAAATGGCACCAAGAACTGGATTACCAATGGTGGTACAGCTTCAACATATCTTGTAATTGCACAAACAAATAAAGCGTTAAAACATAAAGGAATAAATGCATTTATAGTAGAGAAAGGCATGGAAGGTTTTACGGTTGGCCCAAAAGAAAACAAATTGGGTATCCGTGGATCTGATACACATTCTCTAATGTTTAACGACGTTAAAGTGCCAAAAGAAAATAGAATTGGTGAAGATGGATTTGGATTTAAGTTTGCCATGAAAACGCTTGAGGGCGGTAGAATTGGCATTGCAGCACAAGCCCTTGGTATTGCAGCCGGAGCTTACGAGTTGGCACTGAACTATGCAAAACAACGTAAATCTTTTGGTAAACCCATTGCAGAACATCAGGCGATAGCCTTTAAATTGGCAGATATGGCCACTAACATTGAAGCAGCAAGAATGTTGGTGTATAAAGCAGCATGGTTAAAAGACCAGGGGCAATCCTACACACTTGCCGGCTCAATGGCTAAGCTGTATGCTTCAAAAGTAGCCATGGATGTAACAGTTGAAGCGGTTCAGATACACGGCGGTTATGGATTCGTAAAAGAGTATCATGTTGAGCGATTGATGCGTGACGCTAAGATCACCCAGATTTACGAAGGAACTTCTGAAATTCAAAAAATGGTAATCTCCAGAGAGATCATCCGTTAAATAATCGTAATTATTATCTTTGTTTTTATATGCCCGAAATCCTCCTTTTATGCGTTATGTTAATTCCGCAGATTGTGGCTGGGATACTTGCGAAAAGTATGGGCAGGAAATTTTGGTTCTGGTTTTTTATCTCCTTTCTCATTCCTATCATTTCATTAATAGTACTGCTGTTTTTAGAAGATAAAAGTGAGCAAAGCGGGTATGAACTGGCCGACCATGTAAAAGAAAAAAATTAAAGGAATTTTATAAATCAATATTAAAGCATGAAAGAGTCAAACTCATTGAATCAGGTAGCCGAATTTCACAGAACGTTTAAGCACCCCATAGAGAATTCGCCCATTATTCCATCAAAACAAAGAAGTGACTTAAGAGTTTCATTGCTTGTTGAAGAAGTGAAGGAGTTACAACAAGCCATTGAAGAGAATAATCTGGTTGAGGTAGCAGATGCTCTATGCGATATACAGTATGTATTAGCTGGTGCTATTTTAGAGTTTGGGCTTGCGGATAAATTTAAAGACCTGTTTGATGAAGTACACCGTTCAAATATGAGTAAGGCATGCAAGTCTGAAGAGGAGGCAAATGAAACAATAGCACATTATAAAGCTAAGGATGATAGCGATTCCTATTTTAAAGAGGAAGATTCGTTGTTTTTAGTATACAGAACTAAAGACAACAAGACATTGAAATCTATAAATTACTCTCCTGCCGATCTTCAAAGCATTCTTTAGAGAATGTGGTAATGCCGTCATCTCTACGATAGGAGAGATGACGGTAACTTGAATTTAATCTTTTTCAGAACCTGCAATAGCTCCGAATATAGCCTTGATCAAGGCTATTACAATTGCTAAAAGTGCCGCTGCCCAAAATCCGGTAGTATTAAATCCAGCCATCAGGTAGTCAACCAATAATATCATTAAAACAGTGATAACGAACGACATCAATCCTAACGTAAGGAAGTTGATGGGGAATGTAAACAAACGCAAAATAAGGCCGATTGTTGAATTTGCCAGCGCAATTAATATGGCTGCAATAATTGCAGATCCGTAACCATCTACCTGTACCCCTGGTACAATCTTGGCTCCCAGAAATACTGCAAGACCCATTAATAAAATTTCTACAATTAGTTTCATAAAGCTTAATTTAGTGTTATGGTTAAATTTTTTGTTAGGATACTGATGGCGTGCTGTGCCATTTCCTCTGTTTTTTCGTGTACATCAACAAATAGTAAGCCACTTTTAATAGGTTTCTCGGCCGATAGCTCATCTATTGTGTTTGATAATATAGATCAACCGGGGCTTTTGCAACTTAAAAATGCACCCGCTACAGACTCTGTTTTTTACGATGTGATTTCGGTTTTGCAAACACCATCTGAGAAAGATACGGCCATAAAAGAGATGCCCGTTAAGGGCCAAATACGCATTAATGGTGAGGAAGTGGTGTTTGTTCCCGAAGAACCATTTGTGAAAGGCAGGGATTATTTAATTATTACTTATTTGAATGCGCGCTTCGGCAATGCCGAAGATATTATGAAGGGCAAGGTGAATTATAGCATAAAGCCTTTGCAGAAATTATTAACCAGATAATAACTTCTGCTCACATAGTTCACACATAAACCACACCTTGTTCACAAAAAGGTACCTCTTTGTGGATTTTGTGTGAAGGAGATGTGAACCAGGTGTGAAGAAACGGTAATCTTGTGAAGAAGTTGAATGGAAGTAAAAAGGGCTTTCTTTTACAGACAGAAGTGATTGTGTTATAGCATTTTTAATTTGCAAAAATATTTCTTACATTTGCACGGTAATAGAGGTAAGAGGGGGCAAAAGTCCCCTCTTTTCTATTACTGGTGAATTGGTTATGCAGATAGAAAAAAGAGTAACAGAATTAGTAGAAGAAAAAATTTCGGACAGACCGGAGTTGTTTCTTGTTGAGGTGAAAATGCTGCCAAATAATAAACTGATTATTCATGTTGACGGCGATGAAGGAATCACTATACAGGATTGCGCAGCCATTAGCAGACATGTTGGTTTTCATTTGGAAGAGGAAAACACCATTGATAAAGCTTATAATTTAGAAGTTTCGTCTCCCGGAGTTGGTGAGCCACTAAAACTGAAAAGACAATACGATAAAAACATTGGCCGCGATTTAAGTGTAAAGCTTGCTGGCGGTGAAATAAAAGAAGGCAAATTGCTTTTTGTAGATGACAATGGCATCACTATAGAAGCAAAAGTGAAAGAAAAAGGAAAAAAGGCGGTACTGGTAGAAACAGGAATCGACTTTAATAGTATAACAGAAACAAAGGTTTTAATTTCATTTAAATAAGAATGAGCAATATTAATTTAATCGATTCATTTCAGGAGTTCAAGGACTTTAAGAACATCGACCGCCCTACAGTGATTAGTGTGCTGGAAGAGGTATTTCGCAGTATGTTGCGTAAAAAATATGGTACTGATGAGAATTGTGACGTAATTGTTAACCCGGATAACGGAGATTTAGAGATCTGGCGTACCAGAAAAGTGATGGAAGATGGCTTTTCTGAGGACGATGATTTAGAAATTGAACTTGCTGAGGTTAAACAGTTAGATCCGGACATGGAAGTTGGCGACGATTACATTGAGCAGATCACTTTAGAGAGTTTCGGAAGACGAGCTATTTTAGCAGCCCGTCAGACACTTGTTTCAAAAGTATTGGAACTTGAAAAAGACGAGATCTTTAAGAAATATAAAGATAGGGTTGGAGAGATTGTAACAGGAGAGGTTTATCAGGTTTGGAAAAAAGAAACACTGGTTCTTGATGATGAAGGCAACGAATTAATGATGCCTAAGACTGAGCAGATCCCGGCTGATTATTTCAAAAAAGGTGATACCGTTCGTGCCGTAATCCTTAAAGTGGATATGGTGAACAGCACTCCAAAAATTATCATCTCTAGAATTGCCCCTGAGTTTTTACAGCGCTTATTCGAAATCGAAGTTCCTGAGATTTTTGATGGTTTAATTACCATTAAGAAAATTGTTCGTGAACCAGGAGAAAGAGCTAAGGTTGCTGTAGAATCTTACGATGATAGAATTGATCCGGTAGGAGCTTGTGTGGGTATGAAAGGTTCTCGTATACATGGTATTGTTAGAGAACTTAAAAATGAAAACATTGACGTAATTAACTTTACCAATAACATTTCATTATATATCACCAGAGCGTTAAGCCCGGCAAAAATCACATCTATTAAATTAGATGATGAAACAAAACATGCTTCAGTTTATTTAAAGCCTGATCAGGTTTCATTGGCAATTGGTCGCGGTGGTCATAACATTAAACTTGCTGGTAAATTAACAGGTTATGAAATTGATGTATATCGTGAAGCTGGTGAAGAAGATGAGGATGTGGATATAGAAGAATTCTCGGATGAGATCGATAGCTGGATCATCGATGAGCTAAAAGCTATCGGATGTGATACAGCTAAAAGTGTGTTAGCACTTTCCGTTGATGAATTGGTTAAACGTACCGATTTGGAGGAAGAAACCATCAAGGAAGTGATGAGTATTTTGAAATCAGAATTTGAATAATACAAAAACTCATGACCTACAGATGAAATAAATAAGAATAAACGTTACTTTTGTATAAGAATTAAAGAAAAAATAGGATATCAATGTCAGACGACAAACCAATAATTTTATTTAAAGCAGTTAAGGAACTTAACGTAGGGATAGCTACGGCCGTTGAGTTCCTGGAAAAGAAAGGCTTTTCTGTTGAGAATAAACCCACTACTAAGCTCTCTCGCGACATGTATAATGCGCTGTTAAAAGAGTTTCAGGGCGATAAAATCGTAAAAGAAGAAGCCAATCAAATTGTTATTGGTAAAATTCGTCGTGATGAACCTGAAGTAACTGAGAAAGTTGCTGAGGCACCTAGAAAAAATGTTGAATTCGAAAACGAAGGCGTTTTAATCAAGAATCTTCATTCGTATAATCCTCCAGCTGAGAAGCCTAAGGAAGAAGCTCCGGCTAAACCGGCAGCGCCGGAAACTCCTGCAGATAAAGCAGAAGAAGGCTCTTTACCTGGTGTTAAAATAGTTGGAAAAATAAATCTTGATGATTTAAATTCTAAAACACGTCCGGTTAAAGCGGAGGAAACTCCTGCGCCTGCTCCTGTTCCAGCACCAGAGCCAAAAGCTCCTGTTGCTGAGGAAGCACCTAAGGAAGCTGTAAAGGAAGAAAAACCGGTTGAGAAAGTTGAGAAACCAGTTGAAGAGGTAAAACAAGAAGTTGTAAAACCTGTAGAAGAGGTTAAACCAGTAGTAGTTGAACAACCTAAAGCGGTAGAGCCACCTGTAGTGAAAGCTCCAGAGCCGGTGGCGCCTAAAGTAGCGCCTGTTACTCCTCCAGCACCTAAGGTTGAGAAACCTGAAGAAACGGAAGTAATTAAAGCGCGCTCTGTAAAGCTTTCAGGCCCGAATATCATTGGTAAAATTGTTTTACCGACTACGCCTGATCGTAAATCTCAACCAGTAGCATCTTCGGCTGATAGCGCTGATGCGAAAAGAAAACGTAAACGTAAAAAAACTCCGGGCGGGCATCCTGGACAGGGAGGTCATGGCCAACCTGCCGGTGGTGGTAACCAACAAGGTGGTGGACAGCCAAGTGGACAACAAGGACAACCAAGTCAGCAAAGACCTGCACCTCCAGTTGGCAACAGACCGGATTTTAGAAATAACACAAACAATACAGCCAACAGGCCTAACTTTAGGAACAGCAAACCAGGAGGCCCAGGAGGTCACAGTGGTCCGAAAGAAGAACCTACGGAAAAAGAAATACAAGATCAGATTAAAGCAACACTTGCTCGTTTAAGTGGGGCAGGTAAATCTGGTAAGTTTGCTCAGCGTGCTAAATTACGTCGTCAAAAACGTGATGATGTTGCCCTTTCAGCAGATGAAGCTGCAATGGAACAAGAGTTGCAGTCTAGAGTTTTAAAGGTTACTGAGTTTGTTACGGCAAATGAATTGGCCACAATGATGGATGAGCCGGTTACAAAGATTATCGCAACTTGTATGAGTTTGGGAATGTTTGTATCGATCAACCAACGTTTGGATGCTGAAACCTTAACAATTGTTGCTGATGAGTTTGGTTACGAAATACAATTCGTTAAACCAGATGATGAAAGTGATATTGTTATTGAAGAAGAAGATTCTGAAGAGGATTTATTGCCAAGAGCTCCTGTTGTTACCATAATGGGACACGTGGATCATGGTAAAACATCACTACTGGATTATATCCGTAAAGCGAATGTGGTAGCTGGTGAGGCTGGTGGTATTACCCAACACATTGGTGCTTATATGGTAACTACACCAACAGGTAAGCAAGTTACCTTCTTAGATACACCGGGTCACGAAGCCTTTACAGCGATGCGTGCACGTGGTGCTAAAGTAGCGGATATTGCAATTATTGTTGTGGCAGCGGATGATGCTGTGATGCCTCAAACAAAAGAGGCCATCAACCATGCGCAAGCTGCCGGAGTTCCATTAGTATTTGCCTTTACAAAAATTGACAAACCGGGTGCAAACTCAGATAAGATACGTGAGCAATTATCAATAATGAATATTCTTGTTGAGGATTGGGGTGGAAACTTCCAGTCGCAAGAGATATCTGGTAAAAGCGGTTTAAATGTAGACTTACTATTAGAGAAAGTTTTATTGGAAGCGGAGTTGTTAGACTTAAAAGCTAATCCTAATAAACGTGCAACAGGTAGCGTAATTGAGGCTACTTTGGATAAAGGACGTGGTATTGTTACAACGGTTCTTGTACAAGCAGGTACTTTGAAAATAGGTGATCCGATTTTGGCAGGTAGTTATAGCGGACGTGTAAAAGCGTTATTTAACGAACGTGGACAAAAAGTAGATAAAGCAGGCCCGTCGGT
>NZ_CAMLHF010000105.1 GCF_946479715.1 uncultured Pedobacter sp.
CTTTGAACATTAAGGATCACTATGCATAACTTTAAGGCAGCGGACAATAGTACCAATGAGCATAAGCTCGAGCCAACTGAATTGGTTACAAATATTCAGGAGCAAAAATCATTGCTAGCGGCGTTGCAACTTGCCGAAGAAAGAAGTGCGATGCTTGCTGCCATCGTTGATTCCTCTGATGATGCAATTATTAGTAAAAATCTTAAAGGGATTATAACCAGTTGGAACCTTTCTGCTCAACGTATCTTTGGATATTGCGCTGAAGAAATGATTGGCGAATCGATTATGAAGTTGATTCCGAAAGATAGATTCGAAGAAGAGCCGAAAATCTTAAGTATACTCAAAAGCGGTCAACGTGTAGATCATTTCGAAACTCAAAGAGTTACTAAACAGGGGCAACTGATAGATGTTTCCCTAACCATATCACCCGTTAAAAATGCTACTGGAAAAATAATTGGTTTATCTAAGATTGCCCGTGACATTACCGATAAAAAGCTGGAAGAACAGCGTAAGAATGACTTTATTGCCATTGCCAGCCATGAGCTTAAAACTCCATTAACTTCAGTGCGATCTTATATACAGCTGGTTCTGGCAAGGGCTAGGAATTCGTCTGACGCATTTACCGAAAATATACTTTCCAGGGCGGAAGTACAAACAACAAGGATGGTCACAATGATCCATGATTTTTTAGATCTTTCTAGACTGGAGGACGGTAAAATGTCACTCACCCTTTCCAGATTTACACTGGTTCAGTTGATGGATGATTTAATGGCTGAGGCTAAGGTTCTCGCCCCTGATCATATCATAACATACCAGGGATGTACTAGCGTGGAGATATATGCAGACCGGGAGAAAATCAGTCAGGTTCTAAGTAATTTACTAAGTAATGCTGTTAAATACTCTCGGGCAGGAACTTTTATACACATTGAATGCACACGCAAGCAAAATAATGTTTCAATCAATTTTACCGATCAAGGGGTAGGTATTGACCCACTTGATCAGCCCCGATTGTTTGAGCGCTTTTATAGGATAAAAAATGAGCAGTTAAAGAATGTTTCGGGTTTCGGAATTGGACTTCATTTGGTATCAGAAATCCTGAAACTGCATGGCAGTGATATCAAAGTAAAAAGTGACCCGGGTAAGGGATCAACTTTCTATTTTACATTACCTGTTTATATTGATTAAGGGCACCCGCGGATTTCCATGTTTTTATTTATTGTAGATGAAACTGATTGAATCTTTAACAGCAAGACCACTGATGTCCTGTGCGTTGTAGCTAACAGTATAAGTACCGGGTCTATCCAGCAGATAAGCCTTGCTAATGTTCACCTTCACACTAAGACTATCACCAGGTTTAACTTCAACGTAACTATCAGCAGGAGGTGGCATGATCCTTTTAGCCATGGCTCCTTGATACCTTGCTTCAACACCCTTATCGTCTTTAATATCCAGGTATTTGCTCATTGGTGGTTCAAAGGGGGTGTGCCATTTACAGAACGATTGTGGCTTTCCAGAGGCGTTATACACGGTAAACCTAAGCTCAAGAGAGTCGCCAGTCTTAACAACTGGTTTCATGCTCATGCGCGCAGTCATTTGTGTATTGACGAGAACGGTATCTGTTTTATTAATAGTATCTGCTGTTGAAGCGGCTCCATTGCTTTGTTCTTTGCTCGTGCCGCAAGAGGCCAGTAGAAGTAGGCCTGTAGACAGGAGTAGGGGTATATGTTTCATATATCTGTATTGCTTTATCTAACCACAAACGTTCGATGATTGCCAAACGCTACAGCTTTTAAATATAAAATATCGTTCACCTTGTTTAATTGTCAATTTTCGTTTACCATGTGGGCATAAACATTTCTAATCCACTGAAAATTGTCCAACTTTACTTATTCGATTGTCATTGGTTTGTATTACATTAAAATTAAAGGAATATGAATGATTTTTTATTGATTTTCAGAAGAGATTTTACCAATAAGGAGGCTCAGCCCTCTCCTGAGGAGTTGCAAAATTCCATTAAAGCGTGGCAAAACTGGTTTGGCAGCATTGCTGCGCAGAATAAACTTGCCAGGCCATTGCAACGCTGGGATATCGCAGGCAAAGTTGTGAAGTCAGACAAGCATGTAATCAATGGTCCTTTTGTGGAAATTAAAGAGTCTATTGGCGGACTAATTATTGTTAAAGCAGAAAATTACGAAGAGGCGGTTGAAATTGCGCAGAGTTGCCCAATTCTAGAACTCGGCGGAAATGTAGAAGTAAGGATGGCTAGTGATCCTGAGGGATAATTATAGTTACATGGAGCAGCAAGAACTGATACCACATCTATTCAGAAACGAATACCAAAAAATCGTTTCTGTGCTTTGCCGTTTGTTTGGTATTGCACATATGGAAATAGCTGAAGATATTGTAAGTGACACTTTCCTTTCTGCCACTGAGATCTGGAGCACCAAGGGGATACCAGAAAATCCAACCGCCTGGTTGTACACCGTTGCTAAAAACAAAACTAAAAATTATTTAAAGCGCGATAATCTGTTCCAGCAAAAACTATCTCCTGAGATTCAGTACCATGCCGCCAAAACGGAAGAATTTGAGCTTGATCTGTCCGTCAAAAATATAGAGGATAGCCAGCTTGCCATGATTTTTACAGTATGTAACCCCAGGATATCCAGCGAATCTCAGGTAGCACTGGCATTGAATTTACTTTGTGGATTTGGTATTCAGGAGATCGCTGATGCTTATCTCACCAATAAAGAAGTGGTTTATAAAAGACTTCAGAGAGCGAAAGAGAAGTTGAAAGAGGCGAATATATGGATTGAACAGCCCGGTTTTGCTGAAATAAGCGAACGGATGGACACTGTGCTAACCACCATATATCTGTTGTTTTCTGAAGGTTATTATTCAACTTCCCAAAACACAACGCTCCGAAGAGATTTTTGTACAGAAGCGATGCGTTTGGGTTATTTGTTAACTGATCAGGAGCGTACCAATCTTCCCGAGGTAAATGCATTGCTTTCACTGATGTGTTTTCACGTTTCTCGCTTTGATGCCCGCGCAAATCAGGATGGAGAAGCAATTTTATACCACGATCAGGACGAAAGCCTGTGGAACCAGAAATTGATTGATCAGGGTAAGTACTATTTAGGTTTATCTGCCAATGGCAGTCAGTTAACCAAATACCATTTGGAAGCTGGTATTGCATACTGGCATACCCACAAAGAGGACACCCCAGAGAAATGGCTGCAAATTCTTCAGCTTTACAACAACCTGTTAATTATAGAATATTCGCCAATTGTTGCCCTGAACAGGACCTTTGCTCTGGGTAAGGTTTATGGAAAAGCGGTAGCTATTGTGGAAGCAGAAAAATTGAAACTTACCGGAAATCTTTTTTATTATTCACTGCTGGGTAACCTGTACACAGATATTGATGATGCAGTTGCTTTGAAGCATTACAAGCAGGCACTGCTGCTCGCCAATTCAAATGCCGACAGGGCAACTATCACCAGACACATTAAACACTTAACTACTTAATTATTAAGTCCTTTACCAAGATAATCATCAAGGCTCCAACGATAGGAAGATAGGGTAGCCAGTACAAATGCCCCAGCGCTTGCGCTGAAAACGGAATAATTGAATGGAGCTTTTAATCCTAGTGTTATGGCCATCATTAATGCAAATGACAACAGCAACAGGAAGCTTCCGATAGCGGATTGCCTGGTTCTATAACCAATAATGAGCAGTAACCCAAATAGTGCTTCGCCTGCAGTTGCAATAAAACCCATTATATCTGAAATCGGTTTGGATAAAAATGGGAGTAGGGTATGGGTGTATTGCTGGAAAGACTCCCAATTACCCCAGGCAATATTATCTTGTCCTGCGGCACCCAAATAGCCAATTCTGTCCAGCACCGCAGAAAGAAAACCAAGTCCTAACGCAATACGCAGAAATAGTTGGGCAGTATCCGTATATTTTTTCATCGATATATTCTTTATTAATAATACTCTGTTATTCAGCTAATTTTAAGCCAGGCTAAATGTACTAAAAAGCCTTCTTAGAAAATATAAAAGGTTACCTGATTTTACAGCAGGCAACCTTTTGGTGAAGGATTTATGTAGCTTACCTTAGATTACCTGGTTTGCGAATCCAGTCACTATAAGTTTGCTGGCCAATACGGGCATTATCCCCAGGCACAAGAGACTGATCGTTGATTTCTGCACCAAAATATGGGGCATGTACGTCTGAGATCACTTCTCTGTCGTCATTTTTAAGGCTAAGGTATTGCCTTACGATTTCATCAAGCCCAATTTTTTCCGGTCCAGCAACTTCTGCTGCGCCATTTAAGGGAGCCCCAACAGCAATATCAGCCAAAGCTGCAACAACATCATCTGATGCGATGGGTTGGAACTTAGCCGACGAAACATGGATTTGATCTCCTTGAGTTCCAGCCTGTGCAATACCCCCTACAAATTCAAAAAATTGTGTGGCATGAAGGATAGAATAAGGAATTCCGGACTCCTTAATTAGTTTCTCTTGGGCAAGTTTGGCCAAAAAATATGTGTTGGCGTTCGGGCGGTCGGTGCCCACAACTGATAGGGCAACATGGTGTTTTACACCAGCGATTTTTTCTGCAGCGATCAGGTTGCGCCCAGAAGTTTCGAAGAAATCCAATACTGCCTTTTGTTCAAATGATGGAGAGTTAGCCACATCAACTACTACTTCTGCATCCGTTAAAGCTTCTTTCAGCCCTTCTCCGGTAACAGCATTTACTCCAGTTCCCGGCGAAGCCGCCAATACTTCATGACCCGCTTCGCTTAAAGTTTTTACCAACTTTGTTCCAATGAGGCCAGAGCCTCCGATTACGACAATTTTCATATGTTAATTTTAAATTTTGATTGTTTTATGATGATAACAATCGACATTTTAAAATTGGACAGATCAGCAAGTTTTAATACTTGTTGGTTAAATCAAGACAGTCTTAATCTACTAATGTAAATTATTTTTTATACAAAAAAGCTTAATCAATTGCCAATATTATTTATTTCTGCTACTGTTAATCTTCTAAATTTGTTATACACATAACTGAACAAACCAGATAAAACATGAACAGAAAACTATTGTGGTGCTTGATGTTAATCCTGCTCGCCACCTCAGCTGTACAAGCGCAAAAGAAGATTAGCAATGAAACTCCTGAACAAAAAGCCAAAAGAATGGAATGGTGGAAAGATGCCAGATTTGGGATGTTTATCCATTGGGGCTTGTATGCTTTACCTGCTCGCCACGAATGGGTAAAAAGTAATGAACACATTACTAATGAAGGTTATCAGAAATATTTCAATCAATTTAATCCAGATCAGTTTCAGCCTAAACTATGGGCAAAAAAAGCGAAAGCCGCAGGAATGAAATATGTTGTATTAACCACTAAACATCACGAAGGATTTACATTGTTTGATAGTAAATTTACCGATTACAAAGCAACCAATACTTTGGCAAAAAGAGATTTAGTAAAAGAATTTGTTGATGCCTTTAGAGCAGAAGGCTTAAAAATTGGTTTCTATTACTCACTGATAGATTGGCATCACCCAGATTTCACAGTCGATCAATACCATCCTCTAAAACCTGAAAACAACGACGAAAATCAATATTTGGCATTGAATAAAGGTAGGAATATGGCTAATTACCGTAAATATTTAAGCAATCAGGTTACCGAAATTTTAACTAAGTATGGAAAAATTGATATACTCTGGCTTGATTTTTCATACCCAGGTAAGCACGGCAAGGGCAAAGAAGACTGGGCATCTGTTGACCTCCTAAAGCAAATCAGAAAATTGCAGCCCGGTATAATTGTAGATAACAGACTGGATTTGGATGATTACACAGACGGTGCAGATTTTGAAACACCAGAACAGGTAAGTACCGAAGCTTTAGCTAAATTTAAAGGCAAAACCTGGGAAACATGTCAGACTTTTTCAGGTTCCTGGGGTTATTACAGAGATGAAAATACCTGGAAAACCAATAAACAATTGCTGAGTTTATTAATTACCTCAGTAGCCAATGGCGGTAATTTACTATTAAACGTGGGTCCAACAGCCAGGGGTGAATTTGATAACCGGGCAAATACTGCACTAGATAGTCTTGGGCTTTGGATGCATGCCAATTCTAAGTCAATTTACGGTTGCACTTTCGCACCAGATAAATTTAAACCTGCACAGGGAACCCAGCTTACCTACAACAAAGCGGGCAAAAAACTTTACGTTCATCTTTTTGAATATCCCAAAGATGGCAAAATAGTACTGGATGGATATGGTGACGATGTCATTTATGCCCAGTTTTTACATGATAATTCAGAGCTCTTAACTGACAAAGACAAATCAACTTCTAGTAGTCTTGTCTTGAAATTACCAACCCAAAAACCCAATTTTCAAATTCCTGTTATTGAGTTGAGTTTGAAATAATATATTTTATTGTCTCGCAGATATTTCTGTGAGACAATAATTTTCTATATTTGTTAGGCAATCGATTGTTTCGTTGTTTAATAACCAAATAAAAGTATGACGATTAGTAAACGAGTTATGTGTTGCGTGGCATTTTTCACCTGCTGTGCAACTTATACCTGGGCCCAAAGCGCCAACCCTTATATCCTAAACGCAGGAAATAAACCCTATTTATTGCGTAGCTATCTCATGTTTGATGGAAAGAAGCATACTCATGTAATTTCAGTAGGCACCCCCGAGAAGGTAAATTATTCTTATGATTTGAAACAGGGAGCATTATTGCAGGTATGGCGTGGGCAGTTTCTTGATGTAACAGAAATGTGGAAAGATAGAGGAGAACCTCAACTTGCTAAACCTTTAGGTACTGTGTTACCTCTCTCTGCAGCTCCTGCTATAACAGTATTGGCTGATCAAAATGCATTGTGGCCTGATTCTATAAGCTTTGATGATCTGCAAAACAAGGGATATGTATTAGATAAGAGCAAAATGCCTACGTTTTTATATTCCTCAAATGGCGCCGATATAAGTGATAAAATAGTAGTGCAAAGCGGAGGTATTGGGATAAACCGTACAATAAGTATTAGCAATAGCAAGGGACCTCTTTATTGCAGGATTGCTGCAGCACAAACTATCAATACACTGAAAGACAACACTTATAGCATTGGAAATAAAGCATACACTATAAAAGTTTCAGCTGATGCAAAGGCTTTTATAAGAAAAACAAAAAATGGTCAGGAACTGCTTGCTCCATTGGCCAGTGGAACTGATTCATTAACCTATTCTCTAATCTGGAAATAAAAGAATGAAAAATTCAAAATACTTATTGTCTCTTTTATTACTGGGTGCAGGTATAATAAATTCAAATGCACAAACTGAAAGTCAAATATTTCCAATCGTTACTGTTCCTATTCCTAAAGAAATAGCACTTGAAGTTGGTGGAATGACCTTTTTACCTAATGATGAGTTGGCTGTTGCTACTCGCCGTGGCGAGGTATGGATTATCACAAATCCATATATGAAAAACGGACAGCAACCTAAATATCGCTTGTTTGCACATGGCATGCATGAGGTATTAGGCTTAAATTATGTGAAGGGAGATATTTACCTGACTCAACGGGCTGAACTTACTCGTCTTCGCGATCTGGACGGTGATGGTGAAGCCGATGAATACCGAACAATGTATTCCTGGCCATTATCGGGCAATTATCATGAATATGCCTACGGCCCTATGCTCGACAAGGATGGCAACATGGTAGTTACCCTAAATCTAGGGTGGATAGGTTTTGGAGAAAGCATGTCCAAATGGCACGGCTGGATGCTCAAATTCACTCCTGATTTTACGATGAAGCCCTTTGCCACTGGTTTCCGTTCACCTGCAGCTTTCGCTCTGAATAACAATGGTGATATATTTTATGCAGAGAATCAGGGCGATTGGGTAGGCTCAGGCAGCATCACGCATGTTGAAGAGGGCGATTTTTTAGGTAATCCGGCAGGTTTGATCTGGGCAGATCAGCCAGGCTCTCCGGTTAAGCTACGTAAAAAGGACATTCCGGATACAGGAGAGCCCAAATATGACGTAGCCAAGAGGGTGCCAGGATTAAAAACCCCGTCAGTATGGATCCCACATTCTATCATGGGCAATTCAACTTCTGGAATCCTGAGTTATTCAGACAATGGAAATATGGGTCCTTTTAAGGGGCAATTGTTTGTTGGCGATCAGGCCCAGAGCAAAATCAGCAGGGTATTCCTGGAAAAAGTTAAAGGCGTTTACCAAGGAATGGTGTTCCCCTTTCGCGAAGGATTTTCGTCAGGTATATTAAGAATGAACTGGGGTTCTGATGGCAGTATGCTTGTAGGTATGACTTCAAGAGGCTGGTCGTCTACAGGAAAAGAAGAATATGGACTGCAACGTTTAACCTGGTCTGGCATCATGCCTTTTGAGGTTCAAACAGTAAAGGCTCATCCCGACGGTTTCGAGTTGGAATTTACCATGCCAGTAGATGAAAAAACTGCCCGTAATGCTGGCTCTTATAAATTATCGACTTTTACTTATAAATACCATCATATTTACGGAAGCCCGGTGATAAATCAATCTCCCCGAAACATTAAAGCAATCGTAATCTCTCCAGATCATAAACGCGTACGATTAGTACTTGATAGTTTAAAAGAAGGGTATATTCATGAGATCAGAACTGAAGGACTACGCTCAGAAGGCGACAATACCCCTCTGCTCCACAATTATGGATATTATACTTTGAATAAGATTCCGGATGGAGAAAAAATAGTGGCAACGGCCGAAAACAAACCAACTGGTAGCATGCAGACTGCAAACGCAGCACAAAGTATGGATCATCATCACATGGGGGATATGACAGCCACCAACAACAAAATTACTGGTAGCACTGCAGCAGGGAAGCACGTTACCAAACAGCCAATAAGCTGGAAGAACGGGCCGGATAAAACCATTTTATTAGGAACCAAACCGGGATTGAAATTTGACATTACAAATTTAACTTTAAAAGCAGGCACTAAAGTGAAACTGACCTTTGCCAATACGGATGATATGCTGCACAATTTTGTGCTCACAACTCCAGGAGCGGGTAATGTTGTCGGAGAAATGGTGATGAAGATGGGGCTTGATGGTGAAAAGTATGATTTTGTTCCTAATAGTGCTAAGGTACTTGCACATACCACATTATTGCAACCAGGAAAATCAGATACTATTTATTTCACCGTACCAAAAACACCTGGTACATATCCATTTATCTGTTCTTATCCTGGTCATTATATGGTAATGAAGGGACAGATCAAAGTGATTAAATAGATCATGAACCTAGCGATTGTAATATGTTCTTCTTCCTTTAACCGTATTACAATAATCGTCTAAGTTCATTCGCAATAGATGAGCGCCAAGTGCCAGGCTTGCAAGAGTGTCGATGCCATATTTTTTATCCAGCAAGCTTAAAATATAATCTGTCATATAGGGATGAGTAAAATCATCCCTTTGAACTTTTACCTCAAGGTTATTAATTGTGTAATAGTAGATCCAGCTCGTTATGATCTTTTGTATCAAGAATTCTTGCTCTGAACCCAATAGCTCATAATTTCTTTCTTGTACAGTAATGGGACTAAAATCTAAGTTTAGGAACTGTATAAAATGATTATAATGGACGTCAAATAATTCCCTGGTCAGATTGTTAAATAAACAATTGACATTTTTATTTTCTACCCTCAGGTGTTTACCTTCGGGTCGGATAAAAAAAAGTTCAGCGGTTTTAACCCAGGGTTTTCCGGGTCGATAATGATAGATATCATCCGGATGTCCGCTGTCCTTTGAGTAGAATAACTGTTTCAATGCAATACGGCTTCTAGAAAATCTAGATCCTCCTCTTCATCAAACCCAAGCTCATCTTCTTCTTCAAAATCGAGGTTATCAAGATCTTCTTCAATTGGGAATTCATCATCCTCAAGATCGTCCATATCATCATCTTCAAATTGGATATCGTCGTCTTCTGGTGGGCCATTCAATATTGAATTCCAATTATCAGTTTCTGCTGTTAAGGCTGGATCCATGATCACTGTCTGCTTTTCTTTTATTTTGGTTTCCATAAAGCTGTTTTGATTAGTTTTCAAATTTTACCAATACGCTCGTCCAAAGTATTAAGGTATACCCTAAAAAATATTAAAACCTTAATTACTTTAAATTTACGGTTTTAATTGAGAACTAGGAAGATAAAAAAAATCATCTGGTCGTGCAGCAGCACTGTCTTTTCTCAATATTGTCAATTTATTAGAAAAGCCAGCTAAATTCCGCATCTCTTCATGCCTTTCTGTAGGTTATTTTTGTTAAAAAAATTAAACTATGAAAATAAAATGGTCGGGCGTATTTCCAGCCGTAACAACCAAGTTTACGGATAATGATGAGTTAGATTTCAATGCATTTGACAAAAACATCAATGCCCAGCTCGAGGCAGGGGTTGATGGGCTAATCCTGGGAGGCTCTCTGGGCGAAGCAAGCTCCCTCACAAACGAAGAAAAATTTGGGTTACTGTCTCATACCATAAAATTGGTAAATGGCAGGATACCGGTTTTACTGAATATTGCAGAATCAACTACCAAAGCAGCAGTACAAGTTGCAAAAACAGCTAAGGAATTAGGCGCCAGCGGCTTAATGCTTTTACCACCAATGCGTTATTATGCCGATGATGAAGAAACGCTTGCTTTTTTTAAAGCTGTTGCTGAAAGTACAGACTTACCAATCATGATTTACAACAATCCGGTAGATTATAAGATTGAGGTAACACTAGATATGTTCGCAGAACTTGCTAACTATGAAAACATCCAGGCTGTCAAAGAATCCACCAGGAACATTTCGAACATTACAAGAATGATCAACAGATTTGGAGATCGGTTTAAAATCTTTACCGGAGTAGATCCTATCGCTATGGAAAGTCTGGTAATGGGAGCGCATGGATGGGTTGCTGGACTTGTAGATGCTTTTCCGAAGGAAACGGTGGCAATTTATCGCTTGGTAAAATCTAACAGGATACAGGAAGCTTTAACAATTTACAGGTGGTTCCTTCCAGTTCTTGAATTAGATATTCATCCTAAACTTGTACAATATATAAAACTCGCTGAGGTGGGTACCGGTATAGGAACAGAAAACGTAAGAGCACCGCGATTAAAAATTAAGGGTGAAGAACGCGAGCGTGTGCTTAAGATTATTAATGATGCATTGGCGGCAAGACCTGTACTGCCAGAAAACAGCTGGGGAGTGTTAGAATTACCAACCGTATGAACGGAAGGAGCATAATTGCATCTCAATACTCAAAAAGGACAACTAAAGCATTCTATGCAAGTAATCCCGCATCAAGTGAGTTACTTAAAGAGCAATTTTTCAATGCTGTTGCCGAAGATTTGAATGAGGCAATGACTGCAGCGACGGAAGCTCATTACAAACAACTCCCTAAAAGTACCCGGGTTACCTTTCTCAGAAGCATAGCAGAAGAACTTGAGCTTCTTAGTGAAGAATTGGTACAGCGTGCGCAGTTGGAAAGTGGTTTAACTAAAGTACGCTTAACAGGAGAATTGGCAAGAACTACCGGGCAACTAAGGCTCTTTGCAGATCAGGTTGAAGAAGGTTCATGGCTCAATGCCATCATTGATACCGCTATACCAGATCGGAAACCGGTTCCTAAACCCGACATCAAGCGAATGCTGGTTCCCTTGGGGCCGGTGGTTGTGTTCGGTGCGAGTAATTTCCCACTTGCGTTTTCTGTTGCCGGAGGAGATACTGCTTCTGCATTTGCCGCCGGTTGCCCTGTTATTGTGAAAGCCCATGCTGCCCATCCAGGTACCAGTGCACTTGCTGGTCAGGCAATCGTGCGTGCCCTAAACAAATCGGGAGTGCATCATGGCTTCTTTTCAATGTTATTTGATGAGGGTTATGAAATAGGAGAAATGCTTGTTAAGCACCCAGAAACCAGAGCGGTCACTTTCACAGGTTCATATCAAGGTGGAATGGCTTTACTCAAAATGGTACAGCAGAGAAAAAATCCGATTCCATTTTTTGCAGAAATGGGAAGTATAAACCCTGTATTTCTGTTGCCACAGGCATTAAAAAGCAGGGCCGGGCAAATTGCTTCCACTTATGCAGGATCAATTACCATGGGTGCAGGACAATTTTGTACAAACCCTGGTTTGCTGATAGCAGTAAAATCAAAGGAGCTTGATCTTTTTACAGAACAGTTAAAAGTAGAAATAGAGCGTGTAGCTTCTGCTACAATGCTCACAGCGGGTATCTACAACAATTATAAAAAACGAACCACAGAGGTACTTAAACAACCAAATGTAAAAGTTTTAGCTGCTTCTTCACTTTTAAATGCCGATGATAGCTGTCAGGCACTACCCGTTGTATCGACAATTTCGGGGAGCGAATTTCTCCAAAATCCAATGCTTCAGGAAGAAATTTTTGGGCCATATTCTATGCTCGTTATAGCCGACGACATCAACCAACTTACAGACATAGCCAATGTTCTGCAGGGGCAATTGACCATTACAATAATGGCAGAACCATTGGAACTGACTGAATATCATTTGCTGATCGAGAAGTTAAAAGATAAAACGGGTCGTTTAATCCTGAACAATCCACCAACAGGCGTAGAGGTTTGTGCTGCCATGCAACACGGTGGCCCTTTCCCAGCTACAAATGATTCACGTTTTACCTCTGTGGGATCAACCGCTGTGCTTCGTTTTTGCCGACCGTTAGCCTGGCAGAACTGGCCTGATGAAATGCTTCCTGATGAATTAAAAGAAAACAATCCACTCAATATTTTCAGATTGATAAATAACAAATGGACTAAATAGCCATGAATAGTAAAACTTTTTTTTGTGTAGATGCACATACCTGCGGTAACCCGGTAAGACTTGTCGCCGGTGGAGGACCTGTCCTAAACGGGAAAAATATGAGTGAGAAACGGCAACATTTTTTGAAAGAATTTGATTGGATCCGCAAGGGGTTAATGTTTGAACCCCGGGGCCATGATATGATGTCGGGCAGTATACTTTATCCGCCTCATGATCCTGAAAATGATGTTGCTGTATTATTTATAGAAACAAGTGGCTGCCTTCCAATGTGCGGACATGGTACTATTGGCACCATCACTATAGCCATTGAAGAAGGATTAATAAAACCAAAAATCCCAGGACTTGTACGTATGGAGGCACCTGCCGGTCTGGTTCTAATTGAATATAAAGAAACAGCTAGAAAAGTGATTTCTGTTAAACTTCGAAATGTGCCGGCGTACCTTGCCGCTGAAAATCTTTCGATTGAATGTCCTGAATTGGGAGAACTTTTTATTGATGTTGCCTATGGCGGTAATTTCTATGCCATTATTGATCCCCAGAAGAATTTTAAAGGACTGCAGGAACATACAGCCAGTCAACTCATTAGCTGGAGCCGGGATATGCGTACGAAAATCAATGAAAGATATAGTTTTATACACCCTCAGGATCCTACAATTAATGGTTGCAGCCATATTCTTTGGGCCGGAGATACGATTGATCCTACCGCTACCGCTCGAAATGCAGTATTTTATGGCGACAAAGCTATAGATCGTTCACCTTGTGGTACAGGTACATCGGCTAGAATGGCGCAGTGGCATGCAAAAGGAAAATTGAAAAAGGGAGATGTTTTTATTCACGAAAGCATCATAGGAAGCAAATTTACGGGTAGGATTGAGGATGTTGCTAAGATGGACAAATACGATGCTATTATTCCAAGCATCGAAGGTTGGGCCGAAGTATATGGATACAACACCATCAAAATAGATGACAGAGATCCATATGCTCATGGATTTCAGGTGATATAAGATATAAGAAACAAATGCAGAAAATTATAATAATAGGGGCTGGAATTGTTGGACTGAGTTCCGCCTATTACCTAAGCAAAAAGGGACATCATGTAACCGTAATCGACAAAGGCAGTATTAAAGACAGTTGCTCATTCGGTAATGCGGGTATGATTGTTCCCAGTCATTTTATCCCGCTTGCAGCACCGGGAATGATTAGTCAGGGGTTTAGATGGATGTTCAATAGCAGCAGCCCATTTTATGTAAAGCCATCCTTAAGTTCGGGGCTGCCTGCCTGGGGCATCAAATTTCTTCGAAAGGCCAATAAAAAGCATGTGGCAGAATCCGCGGAGCCATTGCGAAACATTTCACTACTCAGCAAAAAATTATATGAAGGGCTTTATAGCAATCCTTCACTGGATTTTGACCTCATCAAAAATGGAATTTTAGCTTACTATAAAACCGAAGCTGCTGCAGAAGAAGAATTGCATTTGGCACTTAAAGCAAAGGAACTTGGGTTGGATATAGCTATATTAAATTCCGACGAATGTAAGGCACTCCAGCCAAAACTGGATCTGGATGTACTTGGAGCGGCTCACTACCGATGCGATGCACATCTTGATCCAGCTAAATTAATGGAATTATTAACCCGGCATTTGGAAAAACAGGGAGTAGAGATCTTGCGAAATCTAGAGGTTACAGGTATCGAGCGCTCGGGCAAGAATATTACCGCTATCTATACCGGAGCAACAAAGTGGAATGCCGACCAATATGTATTGGCAGCAGGAGCCTGGTCGCCTTCACTTGCAAAAATGTTAAATCTGAATTTATCACTGATGCCCGGCAAAGGATATTCATTTATGGAGGATGAACCGGAACAAAGAATGACCATTCCGGCATTACTGTGTGAAGCCAGAGTTGCCATTACTCCAATGAACGGACAACTCAGATTTGGGGGAACAATGGAAATAGCAAAAATTAACAACAAAATAAATATGAACAGGGTCCAGGGAATTTTAGAATCCGTGCCCAAATACTTTCCCGGGTTAGCACCTAAACTGCCCAATCCTGATAAAATCTGGTATGGCTTCAGACCTTCATCTCCTGATGGGTTGCCTTATATCGGATACAGTTCCAGCACAGCTAATTTGGTAATTGCTACCGGCCACGGAATGATGGGCTTAAGTCTTGGCCCCGCAACAGGATTACTTGTAAGTCAACTACTTGATCAGGAAAAAACAGAAATAGAAATTTCACCTTTCCATCCCGACAGATAATACGATTTTAGCTACCTATAGCCGGATATTAGCATTGTCAAGCTATAGGTGGCACTCTTTTGGTTAAGATTGTGTAAATTAGGTATTAATAAACAGGAGCGTATGAAAGTTTTACCTTTTACCATTTTAGTACCTGCCGACAGAAGTGTGGTCAGCGAAGAGATCGAGTTACCGCACTTTTACCCATATCTTCACCGGCATGAAGATTGGCAGCTTACCTGGGTGGAGCAAGGAGAAGGAACCTTAATTGCAGGGAACAATATGCATGTCTTTTCTTCGGGCGATATTTTTCTAGTGGGAGCCAACCTACCTCATTTATTTAAAAGTAATCCTGATTATTTTAACACTGAGAGCGGCAAATCGATTAAGGCACATTCCATCTATTTCAGCACTAAAAACACACTTTCAGGCTTATTTGACCTTCCTGAATTGAAAGCCGCCAATGCCTTTCTAGACAACTATAAGCACGGATTTAAGATTCCCGCCAACCAATGCAAAAAGATTGCTGCACAAATTAAACAAATACATCATTCTGCAGGTATGGTATTGTTGTCTAATTTCCTGAGCTTAATGAATATGATCCAATCTATAGACAACGATGTTGAAGTTTTATGCCCGGAGGTTTATTCTGCAAGTCTTACCGAAAATGAAGGTATGCGATTGAGCCGGATTATCAACTTCATCATGAAAAATTATCATAACAAGATCGATCTGGAAGACATCTCCAATACTGCATATATGAATCCGCATGCATTTTGCCGATACTTCAAGAAACATACCGGTCATACGTTTGTTTCGTTTCTAAATGAAGTAAGAGTAAATGATGCTTGTAAAAAGCTGCTTTCTGAAAGAAATCCAGAGTCTATTGCAAACGTTGCCTACAAGGTAGGATTCAACAGTGTAAATAATTTTAACCGAGTTTTCAAGAGTGTGAAAGGCAAAACCCCTAGTGAATACCTTGATGCCTATAACAAGGTTAGCAACATAAATTAAAATGTCAATGATGCATAGATTTGTTTATCGTTGAAATAAGGATCGCCGAGAGCAAACAAATCAGTGAAATCATTACAAAAATACTTGCAGTACTCCCCGTAGTATCTATAATAAAACCAAACAGAGGTTCGCCAAGAGCGGCAAACAGATAGCCACTCATATTCATAAAGCCAATGCCTGTTCCAACGGTATTTTTTGGAAGCATTTGCGGACTTAACGGCCAAAAATTTGCCTGTGGGCCATACACAAAGAAGCCAGAAAGAAACATCAAAGCTCCACCAAGGATAAGGTTTGAAGCAGGCGAAATGTAGACCAACAATACCAGAACAGCACTAATAATCATCCCTAATCTAATGGAAGCGATTCTGTTACCCTTAAAAAACGAATCGGATAGGGTACCAAAAGAAATTGCTCCAGCTGCCATTCCTATTGGCAAAAGTAAGGTCACCCATAAATATTGCGGATTGTCTTTCCAACCCTTACCAAGATAATGAACAGGAACCCAGAAAATCAACCCGTATCTTGCCATACTTTCAAAGCCAAATGACAAAGAGGCCTTAAGGAAATTGCCGTTTTTCAAGACTGTTTTATAGCGAGCTATCCAGTTGTCATCGCTTGCATTGGTTTCTTCTGGTATCTTCAAGGATTCATCTAAAGTAAGTGGCTCTGGTCTGTCGCGGATGAGTATCAGAAAGATTATAGCCGCAAATGCAAGAGGGATAAGCGGCAGTCGGAATAGCATACGCCAATCTACATGCATCTGTAGCAGTACAATCGAAAATAAATAGGTGACTACGGAAGATAAACCAGCTGCCATCGTGTAAAAACCAAAGGCTTTGCCATGCTCGTCCTTAGTCCACCAATTAGAAATAACCTTGCTCCCTGGTGCCCAGGCCATCGACTGGAAATAGCCATTCATTGCCCATAATACCATGATCTGAATTGTACTGGTGCTAAAGCTAATACCAACATTTGCAGCAATTGACAAAAATGCGCCTGTTGGCACCATAAACCTGGCACTTAATTTATCTGCCAGATTCCCATTCACCAGCTGACCTATTGAATATCCGATCAGCATGGAAAAACTGATCCAGCCAATTGTAGTGTAAGAAATGTGCAAGGCGGCAGCCATATCCTTTACCACCCAACCAAAGTTGTGGCGTCCGGTATAAAAAAACAGGTAACAAAACATGGTTACCAGCAACATTTTCCATTGCTTAGTTCTAAAAGACATTATGATTTTGAGTGAGGTGAGGTTACAGATCCATTTTTACACCTACCCTTAATGGCTTGTGCGTTATTGCGTACTCAAAGGCTTCCTGAGCCTCAGTCAAAGAAAATTCTTTCGACACTATATCCGAAAATGGGAAATGCAGATATTGATCTTTGATAAAGTTAAGCGCGTATTGCAGGTCTTCGAAATTGTAGTTATGCAAACCTTTAATAGTAAGCAATTTTCTGATGATTTGCTCAGCATCAACACCAATCTTCCTGGTTTTAAAAACAGCACCTGCCCAGATTGCGGTTCCACCTGTTCTCAACGATGCAATTCCCAGTTCAATTGCATCCGGCGAACCACTCATATCAAATACAACATCAATTTTGTGATCAACTAACGCTTCGGATAGATTTGTTTCATCATTAGAGTTGTACGTAAAATCAGTTCCGAATGCTTTCGATCCTTGTAAACGGTCATTATTCACATCCACTGCAACAATCCTTGCTGCTCCTTCAACCTTACACATTGCTGCAGTAACATTTCCCAACAGACCTAGACCTGTAATAAGCACATTTTTTTTGTCTAAAGGCCCGGCCAGCCTAATCGCTCCGGCAACGGTCGCTAATGCACAATTAATGGTTGCTGCAATAGGCAAGGGTAGTTCATTAGGTAATTTAAGAACA
>NZ_CAMLHF010000106.1 GCF_946479715.1 uncultured Pedobacter sp.
TTTTTAATCGATTTTCCATAAAACCCATTTCCAGACCTACGTTTGTTCCGGCGCTACGTTCCCAAAGTAATGAAGGAGGAACAATTGATCTGATACTGGCACCAGTTTGAGGAATACCACCAAAAAAAGCAATCAATGCTGCACTTTGATCAACTGTTAAAGTAGAGGGATTGAACGGTACACCGGCATTTCCTACTTTACCCCAGCTTCCGCGAAGTTTTAAATTGCTAAACACCTTCTGATCTTTCATAAAATCTTCATTGGTGATTACCCAACCTGCACCGATAGAAGGGAAGTTACCCCATGGATTCGAATCAAACCCATAGAATTGAGAAGCGCCATCCCTCCTGAAGGAAGCATTCAATAGGTATTTGTTCTTGTAGGCATAGTTTACCCTTGCAAAATATGAAGAAAAGGTACTGAGCTCACCTTCATCCCGAATAGATCGTGACGCTGCATCGCCAAGTGCCAGATATAGGTCACTTTCTGAGCTGTAAGGCACATTTTGAGCTTCGGCAAAGGTTTTGTATGTTTTTACACGTTGTGCTGTTTGGCCTGCAAGTACCGTTAATCTATGGTCATCCCATTGTTTATCATAGGTCAGAGTATTTTCTATGATCCAGTTTCTGTTTTCAACCCTGTCTATGTTTAACTTACTGATAGTGTTGTTCTGTGCAGTAGTAGCTTCGTATTTTGGTATGTAGCCCCTTACTTCTTCCTGACCAAAATCGCCACCCACACTAGTTTTAAAGGTAAAGTCTTTTAGTAATTTCAGCTCGGCAAACACGTTTCCTGTAACTTTATATTTGGTTGTTCTTTGGTTAAAGAAATCCATTGTTACCTGAGGGTTTATATTACTTCCATTTCCTAAATTAAAATCATTAGGATCGCCGTAAGAACCATCAGGATTAAATACAGGCACTACGGGAGAAGCCGCATAAAGCCCTCTGAATAGTGCGGTTGGTGCATCCTTCGATTTGCTGGAATTAGCTGCTACGTTATATCCGATTTTCAATGCCTCAAAAATCTGAATGTCATTAGATAACCTTGCGGTGTAACGCTGATAGTTGTTGTTTTTTACAATCCCATCCTGATTAAGGTACCCAAGCGAAAGGTTGTAAGTTGACTTTTCTGTGCCGCCGTTAATAGAGATCTGATGATTTGTAACCATCGCATCTCTTAGCATTAGATCGTACCAGTCGGTCCCTTTACCAAGATCAGTGCTGGCAAATAATGCTGGTTGACCAAGGAGCGCATATGCCTCATTAACTGCTGTTGCATATTCCGAAGCATTGGCCATCTCCACTTTATTGGTAACTCTTTGGAATCCTACAGATCCATTATAGTTAATAATGGGATCTCCTTTTTTGCCTTTGGTAGTAGTTACCAGTACAACCCCATTGGCACCGCGTATACCAAAAATAGACTGTGCCGAAGCATCCTTTAGGATACTTATATCAGCAATGTCGGCCGGATTAAGAAAGTTAATATCATCATACCAAACTCCGTCTACTACATATAAAGCTCCGGTTTTACCGTAAATTGTACTTGTACCACGTATGGTTAGTTGCGGAGTTCCACCAGGTGCACCTACATTGGTAATGGTTACACCTGCTACTTTACCTTGTAGTGAACTTACAGGGTTTACGGAAGCCTGTTTGGCGATGTCTTCACCTTTTACATTTCCTACAGATCCGGTAACATCAATTTTTTTCTGTGTACCATAACCTACTACTACAACTTGCTCTAATTGTTGCGAGGATGAGGCAAGTTCCACGTTGATTACTGTTCTGTTGTTCACCTGCATCTCCGTTGGATTATATCCAATGTAAGAGAATCCAAGAGTCGCATTGGCCGGAGCACTTATTGCGTATTTTCCTGTTGCATCTGTTTGTGTTCCAATTTGTGTTCCCTTTACTAAAACGCTTACACCTGGAAGGGTGGTTTTATCTGCGCCATCACTTACTACACCCCGTATAGTAATATCTTGCGCAGACGCTGCGTTGATAAAAAGAAAACATAAAAAAGTTAAAACAGAAAGTTTTGTAAAGATTCTTTTCATGCTGTTTAAAATTTAGTTGTTAGTTGTATAAATCTCCGAGAGTATTTGAGTTAAAACAAATAAAACGCCTCAACATTAATACATCATCATAGAAACCTATACTTTCTCAAACAATCGAAATAGGCCTCTTGTTTCGCTAAAAACAGTGTTCTATGCCGACATAACAAAATTTAGACCTACAACAAGGGGCCAAAAGAATTTTAAAAAATCGATCTTAAAAAAAGAGGTATGAGAGGTAATGATGTAGTGCTATAGCTCCATTAGAAACTCTACAAGGTTCTTGTCGTGGGGTACATCAAGCTTTTTACGAAGTCTATAGCGGCGTATTTCTACACCCCTTAGCGAAATGTTCAGCAACGATGCCATTTCTTTACTACTCATATTCATGTGCAGGTAGGCACAAAGTTTTAAATCATTAGGTACAAGATCCGGATGATTGGCTTTAAGCTTTTTGAAGAAACTCTCATGTGCCTCGTTAAAACTGCTTTCGAACAAATTCCAGTCGCGCTCATCGTTCATGCCTTCATCAATTACTTTTTGAATTTTTCTTAGCTGATCCTCTGCCAACGGTTTTCCGCTTGAATCTTTAAGCTTCAGCATTTCCTGACTTAGTTTCTGCAGTAGCTCATTTTTGTAAACCAGACTCATAGCAGAGTTGGCCAGTTCCCTGTTCTTACCCGCAAGTTCAACCTGCAGTTTCTCTGTTTGTAATTTGATGATTTGCCTTTCAGTTGCTTCTGCTTCTTTTTTAAGGAATTCCTCTTTCTCTACTTGCAATTTATCAGAAATGGCTTGTTGATCTTTCATCAGCTTTCTTTCGTAAAAGCGCTTAGATGCAATAAGTAAAAAGACAATGCCAATAAAGTATAAAACGAAAGCCCAGTTGCTGGCATAAAAAGGAGGGAGGATAGTAAATTCAAACTCGGTGTCCTTACTTATGGTCTCATCATTAATCTTAGCTCTAACCAGAAAGGTATAAGTTCCTGCACTAAGGTTAGTGAAATCTTTTTGTGAAGCAGAGCTCCAGTCAGACCATTGCTTAGAATAGCCTTTCAGGAAATACTGGAACTTGATACTGCTTTGTCTGTAATAAGGAAGCGCGTACGATATCCTGATGTTGTTTCTGCTAAAAGGTATTTCAATTTCAGAATCCGTATTTCCAACTTCACTAATAATAGAGTAGGTGTCTGTAATGTCTTCTATTTTTCTAATTAAAACAGATGGAAGTGCTATTTTTTTGCGTTTTAGCGAATCCAATTCATTGTAAATCACAAATCCATCATCAACACTGATCAGATAAATATGGTCGCTGATCTTACTAATGTTTTCATAGTACTGAACCATTCTGCCATCCAAAGAGCTGAAACGATTAGAATCTATTTCTATCTTTCCCGGCTGAGAAAAATTGATCAGTGCCATTTTACCATGGTTAATAAACCAATATTTCTTGTAGTCTGCTTTAATGATCTTATTGGAACTGGAAAAAGATCCAAGTTCTTTATTCAGAGCGGTATATTTGCTAAAGTTGTTGCTGATCTCGTCGTAGGTTAAAAAGCCCTGGTTGGACGAATAGATCAGTTTATTTTCAAGAGTGAAAAGGTTAATGCCATATGTGCTTGGCAATCCATTACGTTCATCGTAATACTTAACGTTTGTAACTGTTTTAAAATCAGGACTCAATACCAACTTGTATAACCCTCTGTAAGCATGGCTCACCCAGATGTCGCCTTTAGAATCCTGTTCTACATATCTTGATGGCTCATCGAAACCCTTAATTTTAGAATCAAATTTCCACTGGCCTGCCGGATCCTTTTTGAATAGTACCAAACCATTATAGGTACCTTGAATAAGGTAATTGTCGTTCAATTTCTTAATAACCCAGCCTCCGCTTATACCGGTAACTTTTTCAATTGTGTTTCCTGTAACACTAAAAGTGCCATCGTTATGGCCACAAAGAAGCTGCCCGTCAATCATCCTCAGGTCCCAAACCTGTCCTTGCGATTTGGGTATCAGCTTAAAATCAAAAGAACTGAAGGTATTGTTTTTACCACCTACCCATGGACTATAAAAAAGACCCTGGTTGGTTCCTAAATAAATTATGTTCTTATAAATAATGCTCGAATATACGGTACCAAAAAGGCCTGTCTTATCAAAATAAAAGTAAAGAGGAGAGTTTAATTCTATACGGTCTATACCGTTATCCAGCCCAGTCCATAAGTTCTGATCGTCATCCGCATAAATACTAAGTACCGTATTGTTTTGTAAACCACTAGACTTATTTATCCTTTGTACAATGTTCCCATCCTCATCAATAATAATCAAACCGTTTAAAATTGTGCCGTAGGCATAGTATTTGCCTAATACTTTAACCCCATTATTTAATTGATAGGTTTGCAGGAAGGTGTTTGCAGGCGTATTAAAGGGAGTGTATTTTTCGCCATCGTAAAGAAACAAACCATCTTTGCTGGTGCCAATTAATAAACTGCCATTTTTATAAGGAAGAATCGAAAGTACGCTTCCGGGTAGTGGGGCGCCAATATTTTTAAGAGGGACAAGTTTATCGCCACTTAGCTCAAACAAGCCTTTTCCTAAAGCCTCGATAATGAAACGCTTGTCTACTTTATGCAGAAACAGGAAGAAGGCAGGTATTTTTACAACGCTTATTTTCTTGTCATTGTAAATATATATGCTCGAAAAAGACTGGAAAATAACTCGTTTACCGTCTACATAGATTTTCCATATCTCATCGGTCATTTTATGATCTTTCGGAATGAGGTCGATGAGGGAAGTATATTTTAAACGCTTATGGTCTATTTTCCAATACCCGAATTCACCAAAGCTCCCGGTATAAATTATACCGTTTTCATCTGTAGCTACCGAACGAACAATCTGGCGGTTTGGCATTTCATATTGTTGCCAGTATTTGCCGTCGTAAGTTAAGAGCCCTTGGGTATTCCCAAAATACATAATGCCATTTTTGCCCTTGGCAATAGACCAGTTTTGGTTACCGGAAAGGTAAACTGATTTAGGATAATTTTGAATGTAAGGAACCCCAATACTTTTGATATCGTCTGCCAGAGCAGAAACAGATACAAAACAAAAGATTAAAAATATAAAGTATTTAAGGGGTCCGTTGCTCATCAACAGCTAAGATAGTTGTTTACTTGAAACGTTTACCGGCTGTGGTACTTTTACATAATATCCTGTTCCGTCATAAGGGCGTTTACGAGGATTAGTAGTACATTCAACTGAGCAGCACCCTTGTAAAGCCTCTCCGCACTCATCACATTGTGTGACATGCTCATTGCATTCCGGATTGGCGCAATTGATCATTTTTGGAGTGGTTTTGCCACAATTATAACATTTAGATACTATTGTCGGGTTTACTGTGTTTACGTCAACCGCAATACGGTTGTCAAAAACGTAGCATTTGCCTTCAAAATCTTCACCTCCGGCTTCCTTACCATACTTGATTATTCCGCCATGCAATTGGTAGACATCATTAAATCCATGATGTAATAGCAAGGCTGATGCTTTTTCGCATTTTATACCACCTGTACAATAGGTAAGTACTTTCTTGTCCTTGTATTTGGCAAGCTCATTTATTTTATCAGGAAAATCTCTGAAATTCTCAATATCCAGTGTTACCGCATTTTTGAATTTCCCTAAATTGTGCTCATAGTTTGAACGCACATCAAGTATTATCACATCTTGCTGATCTATCATTTTCTGAAAATCAGCAGGCTCAAGGTGTTTGCCGGTTTGCCTGTTTGGGTCTATGATATGTGGATCTCTTAATCCTGAATGTACAATTTCGGCTTTGTACCGACAGTGCATTTTGATGAATGATGGCTCTTCAACATCATCAATTTTAAAATCAGTTTTGGCAAAACGCTCATCAGCTTTTATAGCTGCCATGTAGGCTTCGCAGGATTCTTTTGTTCCTGAAACGGTGCCGTTCAAACCCTCATTAGCAACAATGATGCGGCCAACAAGATTTAAAGATTTGCAAAATGTAAGATGATCAGCAGCAAATTGTTCTGCCTCGGCTATGTGACTATAGCAATAGTAAAGTAGTGTCTGGAATTTTTTCATAATTCATTGATACCGATGCAAACGGCGTTTAATGCGGTGCAAAGTTAAGAAAAAAATAAGTGATTTGTTGTGGTGCTGTGTTTTATGCTTTTCAGGTAGGTGTTAAGGGGGTGCTAGGGCGTTGATAGGGCCTTGTTAGGGTTAATTGCCCTGCCGAGGCCCTAGCAATGCCCTAGAAAGGCCCTACCAACGCCCTAGCAACAATAGGTTTAGAAATGACAGGGATATTTGTAACATTATTGTAAACCTACCACCTTAGTTAGATTATTGTTAAGTTTGTATGCGTTATTTAAAAACACAAATAAAACTAACTTATTATTTATAAAAATGACTAACACTACGATGAGATCATTGTGGTTGACTGCAAGTCTTCTACTTGGATCAACTGTTGGATTTGCGCAAGACAACCTTGTAAATTCATTAAAAAACAACCAAAGCGAAAACAGCGCAACCAGCTTTAAATTTACTCCGGTTATCAATACCGAAGCTACTTCTGTTAAAAATCAAAAATCATCTGGTACTTGCTGGAGCTATAGCACCAACTCTTTTTTAGAATCGGAAATGATTAGAATGGGTAAAAAACCTGTAGATCTTGCAGACTTATTTACCGCCCGTAATGCCTATGTTGAAAAAGGAATTAACTATGTGCGCATGCATGGAGCCTTAACATTAGGCGATGGTGGGGCATGCCATGATGTAATTAATATGTTTGCTAAATATGGTGCTTTACCTCAGGAAGTTTACAGTGGTAATGATTACGGGGCTCCCGGATCATCAGATAGAATGAATAACCTTACAAAAGCTATTCTGGAAAATGCAGTAAAAGCACCAGATGGTAAGCTTGATCCTAATTGGAAAACTAAATACATCGCGACTATCGATTCTTGTATGGGTGCTGTTCCAGAAAAATTCACTTACGAAGGAAAAGAATACACTCCAAAAACCTTTGCTAAAGAGGTTGTAGGTATCAATCCTGAAGATTACGTTGAACTTTCATCTTTCAATACTTCCCCTTATTATAAAAAAGCAGTTTTGATGGTACCTGATAACTGGTCATACGATCAGGTATATAATGTGCAGATGGATGACATCACTAAAATTATCGATAATGCCTTAAAAGGTGGTTATAGCGTTGCATGGGCAACTGATGTTAGTGAAAAAGGCTTTAGCTGGAAAAATGGTGTTGCTTATGTTCCTGAGAAGAACTTTGATAGCATGACGGACGAAGAGAAAAAAGCAATGTTCAATGGTCCGAAGGCTGAAAAAGAAATCACAGTTGATTTACGTCAGGCAGCATTTGATGATTATCAAACTACTGATGATCATGGTATGCAAATTACAGGATTGGCAAAAGATCAGAACGGTAAAGAATATTACATCGTTAAAAACTCCTGGGGTGCTACTAACGATTATAATGGCTATTTATATGTAACCAAGAACTTTGTGAAATATAAAACCACAGCGTTTTTATTACATAAAAAAGGTATCCCTTCAGATATCCGTAAAAAGCTAGACTTATAACAGTAAAAGATTTTATTAAAAAGGGGCCTGTATCTTGATGCAGGCCCCTTTTTATTTTAGGATTTTTATAGGTGCTGCAATATCTTTTAATCATACTGTGATATTTCCATACTTGAAACGAATAATTGAGTGAGTTAAAAAAGTATAACTTTATTCTAAGCATATGCCTTACAATGGATACACTTAAACAGAAGGAGCAGTTTGTATTAGTAATTGAACAGAACAAAGGGATAATTTACAAAATAGCCAATTCTTTTAACAGGGATGAGGAGGATAGAAAAGATCTGGTTCAGGAAATTATATTTCAGTTGTGGCGCTCGTTTCCGGGTTATGACAACAAAAGCAAGTTCAC
Organism: uncultured Pedobacter sp.; assembly: GCF_946479715.1. Next base: position 8,031 of record NZ_CAMLHF010000106.1, read on the forward strand.
TACATGGATGTATCGTGTTGCTTTAAATGTTGCGATTACCTCATACAGAAAGGAAAGAAAAAAATCGGCACTCATGAGCCCCATTTCCGAAAATGTAATTGAGTTTATAGAGGATGATGTACCAATTGATAATGAAGCCAATTTAAAACTTTTGCAACAGTTTATAAATGAACTAAAAGAGCTCGACAGAGCATTGATGCTCCTTTACCTTGAAGAAAAGACCCAAAAGGAAATGGCAGAGATTCTTGGACTATCGGAAACAAACATCGGCACCAAAGTAAATAGGATTAAAGAGAAGTTAAAGCAAAGATTTTTAAGGATTAGTAACAATTAATAACCGGGAGACATGGAAGAACTGGATATAAAACAGCTGTGGAGTAGCTATGACGCAAAGCTGGAAAGATCATTGGCACTTAATTTAAAAGTGATAAAAGAACTGCAAACCCAGAAAGCTGAACATAAGCTTCGTTCTTTTCGCAGAAATCAGGTAACGGGAGTAGTTCTCGGTGTAATATGGATTGCTTTTTTAGTGTTTTTGCTGGTCAATACTTTGCACAACATTTACTTTGTGATATCTGTAGGCTTTATCATATTGTTTAATGTATTTGCCACGGCTGCCTACATCAGGCATCTTGTAATGCTTGCTGAAGTAAATATTGATGACAGTGTTACGGATTCTCAGAGAAAAATAACCGAAATCCAGTCTTCGTTTACTAATGTTGGCAGAATATTGGTTTTACAGGCTCCGTTTTACTGTACCTTTTGGTATAATAACGATCTTGTTGCAAATGCCGGTATAGGTTTTTGGTTAATACAGGTCGTAATTGTTTCGTTTTTTACCTTTATCTCGATATTCTTATTCAAAAAATTGACTTATAAAAATAGGCACATTAAGTGGGTTAAAGCTGCTTTGGAGAGTTTTGGTGGTAAAACCCTAACCAAAGCAATGGAATTCCTTAATGAAATAGAGGAATATAAAACCGAAAGATCATAAAGTATTAGAACCCATAATATAACCTAACCCCATGATTTACCCTTTTGTTGCCATCGTAAGCAAAGCCATATGTGGCTTTGAAAATCAATCTTTGTAAGCCGAAATAAAACTCTGTGTAATTTCTTTTCACTGGCTGACTCAAATAGTTAACCCCAATAAGTTCTTCCAGCTTCAATTTACGGAGCAGCGGAACTTTATTTGTTAAAAGACCAGAGAAATTGTGTTCAAAATGTGCCTCGAGATATTGACGATCTGTACTGAAAAGATAGAAATCAAGGAATAAGAACTTTCTTAAATTCGGAAGCCCAAGTAAAGAGTTGTTACCTCTGAAATGTTTTGCCTCAGGATAATATACCGTATTGTTGTTGATGAATTTGCCAGCACCAACAACGAATGATGAATAACCCCATAAACCAGAACTAATGCGGTTTTGGGAAACTTCAAGGGATACCAGATCGTAATCTACATCACTATTGAATAATCCCTTTATGCCTTTTTTATAGGTAAGGTTAATTACCGGATATTTTGATCCCTGATAAAATTTACCATCGGGGCGGGTTATATATTGCTGATCAATGGTGTAATTTAATGATGCTGTAATTGCTAATGATCTATATGTTGGAAACAATGGTGTTTCTGTATCAGGTGTAAAAGGATTGTTAGATGTAAAAGTTTCGCCTTTTAAATCCTTTATTTTGAAGGTTGTTGTGTTTACAAGATTAGTGTTGCGGGAGTAGTCGGCATTAAGTGATGCCTGAAGCCCGTTGGCTAACTCTCTTGTGGTACCAATGTTGGCAAATTCTTTTTTATAGAATTTAGAAAAGTTGGTTTCGAACAATAAGGAGTTAATGGAGTTGCCCAAAAGACTCATTGTTCCCAGATTGTTTAAGTCGTAAATACCGGAACCGGCACTTATGCTAATGTTTGCTCGTTTTACAGGGTTGTAATAATAATTTGCCGATAGGTTTCCGGTTAGGGTTTTATTGGAAAATCCGTATCTCACCTCTGGTCGGATGCTATAATAACGGCTATCCTGAAGGCGCTTCGTATACGTTACTCCGTATTTAAGCGCAAAACCTTCAACAGTGTTGTAAAATATAGAACGATATATAGGGTCAAAACTATAATACTTCTGAGCGTACCTGTTGTTTATAGTATATCCTGTTATAGCGGCCTTTACAATTCCAAATTTATTGTTTTCACGTTCTAGTGAATCAAGGTAATGCTTTGATACTTTAAGCGCAGCGATGCTGTCTTTTCTCACATAATCCCGGCTTTCTTCCTTTGTAAGAGGAATTGGTCTGTTACTAAGCCAAAACAGCGAATCTTTTTTATTTACCGCTTTAGTTATTTTGAGAATTTCGCCTGTGAAATAGTTTTTCGGAAAGTCTGGGTGGAGATTGTAATTGCTATAAACCCCAACATAATAGCCTTCGAACTTAAAGCCAAGCACATTCCCATTAAACTGGAAATTGATATTCGAAGGCATATAAGTATTCTCGGTTTTAATAAATTGTTGCGAGATATTTAAAGTATCAAGAAGGTTGATGCCTGAGTTGCTGGTTAGGTATACATCGGCATTAACAAGATGCCAGCTGTCGTCTGTAATATAGATAGTTCCTCTGAAAACAGGATCGTGTTCCCGGCGGGGAATAATCTGGATTTTGTTAACTGTTGCTCCGTTTTCTGTAGAAACGCCTATCAATTTGTATCTGTAATAGAGAAAGGCATTGTCGGAAATTGGCGATACAAAGCCACGGGCACTTAGTTTATCTTCTAATAAAATGTTGTCGTAAAAATTTATGATCAGGTCTGATGCTTTATTGAAACTAAAGGCATTGTTGCGTCCAGCAATTTTTGAAGACACCATTTCTTCGTGAATCTTATTGGGGCGCTCATATGAAAATGTAGAGGTTGACTCTGATAAATATAAAATCCCTTTTCTGTTGGTATCCAGATCAAGTGTTTTTTGAATATCTTTTCCAAAAAACTTTTTGGGTGCCCCTACAAGTTTTTGTACCCCCTTAATATATACATCAGCTTTATAAGCCTTTACTTCGGTAAGATGTTCTTTTCTTTTTTTAATGGCCTGCCTGATGATTTCGTAAGCGGGGTCTTCTGCATTGCCATTTATGGTCACTCCAGCAAGGGTATAAGTTTCTGGTGTTATTACTACATCTTCCGTCAGATTATCATTAATAGTGATTTCTTTCTCTAATGCTTTATAACCAATTGCTTTGTAAATAATGGTAAAAGTTCCCTTTTCAACGCTTAGCGAATAAATGCCATCCACATTGGCAGAAGTTCCAATAGTTGTATTTTTTATGTAAACAGAAGCGAATGGTACAGATTGTCCCTCTGTGTCTTTTATTGTGCCACCAAGCTTAAGCTGCTGTGCTGATAGGCTAAGGGCGCTTATAAAAAGAAATAGCGTTAAAAAAATCTTCTTCATTAAATGGGTTTAAGGCTTAAATATCGGATTAGTTGTGAATACTAAACAGATTTTTTGTGTTAAAGTTTGCAACCATCGTTTAATTGCTTTACCACCACAAGACGATATTTTTATAACTTTGGTTGCACTAATTATTATAAATATGTACAAAACTTTAAAACCCGTTCTGGAACAGGAACTGGAGCAAATAGAAAAAGACGGCTTATTTAAACGTGAACGTATCATTGTAACCCCTCAGGGAGCCGATATTAAGATCAGCACTGGGCAGGAGGTGGTCAACTTTTGTGCAAATAATTATTTGGGACTATCGTCTCATCCGGCAGTTATTGAAGCGGCAAAGAAAGCCATTGATAAATATGGTTACGGAATGTCGTCGGTACGTTTTATATGTGGAACTCAGGATGTTCATAAAGAACTGGAAGCAAAGCTTTCCAAATTTTTAGGTACAGAAGATACAATTTTATATGCGGCTGCCTTTGATGCTAACGGCGGTGTTTTTGAACCATTGTTTAATGATCAGGACGCTATTATTTCTGATGAATTAAACCATGCATCTATTATTGATGGGGTGCGCTTGTGTAAAGCAAAGCGCTTTAGATATAAAAATGCGGATATGGCAGATTTGGAACAGCAATTAATTGCTGCTAAGGATTCCAGACATCGCATTATTGTTACAGATGGAGCATTTTCTATGGATGGAGTTGTGGCTCCTTTAGATAAAATTTGTGATTTAGCAGATAAATATGAAGCGCTTGTAATGATTGATGAGTCGCATTGTACTGGTTTTATGGGTAAAACAGGTCGCGGTACTCATGAACATTTCAATGTGATAGATAGGGTTGACATTATTACCGGTACTTTGGGTAAAGCACTTGGCGGTGCATCCGGGGGGTTTACTTCTGGTAAGAAAGAAATTATTGACATGTTGCGCCAAAGATCTCGCCCGTACTTATTCTCAAATACACTTGCCCCTGCAATTACAGGAGCATCTGTAGCGGTTCTGGACCTATTAAGTGAAACTACTGACTTAAGAGATAAACTGGAACGTAATACTACTTACTTCCGTACAAAAATGACTGAAGCTGGTTTTGACATTAAAGAGGGCGTACATCCGATTGTTCCGGTTATGCTTTATGATGCTAAGCTTGCTCAGGAATTTGCGGCTAAAATGCTTGAAGAAGGGATTTATGTAATCGGATTCTATTATCCGGTGGTTGGACAAGGCAAAGCCAGAATCCGCGTGCAATTATCTGCCGCTCATGAGCAGCATCATTTAGATAAAGCTATAACAGCATTTACTAAAGTTGGTCAAGCGTTGGGTGTGATATAAAACTAAGCGGCTGAGTCTATTTTCTTTATGGAGTGATGCTTCATGACGATTTTTGGACTCAGCCATTATAAATATATTGCATAAATAGCTGTATATTTGTCGCCATGTTACAAGACAAGATAACACAGTATACAGCAGAAATAAATGCTTTTTCGACTGATAAAGCAGATGAATTAGAACAATTCCGTATAAAATTCCTTGGTACTAAAGGAATTATCAAAGATATTTTCGATGAATTTAAGGCCGTTTCACCAGAAGAAAAGAGAACTCTGGGGAAGGTTTTAAATGAATTTAAACAACTTGCAGAAGCAAAATATCAAACACTGAAAGATCAGGGTGGGGTAGCAGAAGTTTCAGCAAGTGCTGATATAGATTTAACCTTACCTGGTGAAGGGTTTGAAGTTGGAGCCCGCCATCCATTGGCTTTGGTTAGAAGAGAAATTATAGAGATTTTTAATAAACTGGGTTTTATTGTAGCAGAAGGTCCGGAGATTGAGGACGACTGGCACAATTTCTCTGCTTTAAACTTCCCGGAAGAACATCCGGCAAGAGATATGCAGGATACTTTCTTTATTAAAAAGGGAGGCGAAAAAGGCGATATTGCTTTGCGTACGCACACTTCTTCTGTTCAGGTAAGAATGATGGAGGCGGGTAAGCCACCATTCAGAGCAATTATGCCGGGTCGTGTTTATCGTAATGAGGCCATTTCTGCAAGGGCACATTGCTTTTTCCACCAGGTAGAGGGTTTGTATATTGATGAGAATGTTTCATTTGCAGATTTAAAGCAAACGCTGTTCTATTTTGTACAGGAACTTTACGGAGAAGGTACAAAAGTTCGTTTCCGCCCTTCTTATTTCCCTTTTACAGAGCCATCAGCTGAAATGGATATTTCTTGTACCATCTGCAAAGGTGCAGGCTGCCAGATGTGTAAGTATAGCGGCTGGGTTGAAATTTTAGGATGTGGCATGGTTGATCCTAATGTTTTGGAAAATTGTAATATTGACAGCAAGAAATATAGCGGATTTGCGTTCGGAATGGGGATTGAGCGTATTGCCAACCTGAAATTCGAAATCAAAGATTTGCGTTTATTTTCTGAAAATGATGCTCGCTTTTTAAAGCAATATAAAACGTCATTAATATAATGATTAAAAAAATAGTCGGATTATTTCTGTTGGCGATCACTTTTTGGGGCTGTGGCAAGGAAAGTGAAATGATTCCTAATGTTTTTGTGGAATATAATGTGACCGTTCAGGAATTTAAGATTAAAGCCAAGAACAATGTATTGCTGGTCGATAATCAGGGTGTTAAAGGCCTGATGATAGTTGCAATTGCCGGTGGTTACAGAGCCTTTGACAGGGCCAGTTCAGTAAACCCTCAAAATGGTGGCTGTGCAGTTGTTCCGGACTCGACAGGAATTACAGCTACTGATCCGTGTACAGGAGCTAAATTTTTGCTGCTTGACGGAACTCCGCAAAAGGCACCGGCTGTACGTAATTTAAAATCTTATACTACATCACTTCGTGGTGGCCTGACTATAAATGTAAGTAACTAATGGAACCAGAGAAAATAAAGGAAAGTATAATCAGGTCTGCAAAAGAGCTATTCAGAAAGTACGGCTATCATAAAACAAGTGTTAATGAGATTGCCAGAAAAGCCAGAATAGCTAAAGCAACTATATATAAGTATTTTGAAAGCAAAGAACAGATTCTGGATGCTATCCTGATGAATTATCTGGACCTGAACCTTCATGAAATTTTAAAAAATAAAGCTCAGTTTGCTGATGAAGAAGAGCACCTTAAGGCGCTTGTAATGAAAACATGCAGACTTACCTATACTGTTTGTAATGAGTTTATTGGTTGGGATTTTGTTAGGGAAAATGCAAACTCGCAAGATTTTTTAAAGCATTTATCTGATCAGTTAGAGTCTTTATTGCTTTCTGCTTATTTAGAGCTCGACCATTTTAAAAATAACCCGTCTCGTAAAGAAGGCCTGGCATTTTTATTAAAAGCAAGCAAGAGCATTGTATTCTCATTCGCCTTTACTTCTGTTAGTGATTCTGACGTTCGCAAGAACTTTGTAAGCTTTCAGAAAGAACTTCTTCCCTTCCTGGTAAAAGCCGCTTTGTAGGTTTCTTTACAAAACCTTAACATGTACCGTTTTGGTATTCGGTATAAAAACATCTATATTTGGTTATATACGTCAATATATTATGAGTAAAGAGGTTTTAGAGATTTCTGTAATGGTTGATGAGAAGTTTGATATGAGCTTTAACATGGTTGAGGGCTTTTTCGGTTTAATCCTTAAAGTTTTTGGCAAGTAGAGTTTGATATTGCATTTTCTTTTCTTTTAAAGGTGTTTTGAATGCCTAATGGAGATTAGTATGTCTGAAATTTTATCTAATTTTGCGGCATAATGAGTAGAAATAGAAAAGCCGGAACGGTAACCATCATCCCTAATCTAAGTATTATTGACATTGCCGAAGAGGGCAAAGGAGTTGGCAAAGCAGATGAACTAGTTATATTTGTTGATAAAGCCGTGCCGGGCGATGTGGTTGATGTTCGCATAGTAAAGAAAAAGAAAAATTTTGCCGAAGCAGTAATTGAAAGCTTAAATAAAGCTTCTGATTTAAGAGTTGACCCTTTTTGTCAGCACTTTGGTACCTGTGGTGGTTGTAAATGGCAACACATGGGCTACGATGCTCAATTAAAATTTAAACATAAAAATGTAGAGGCTGCTTTACAGCGTCTTGCAAAAATTGATACCTCTGCAATGGAGCCAATTTTGGGTTCTGTAGAAAATAAATACTATCGTAATAAGCTTGAATACACGTTTTCTAATAAACGTTGGTTGAATAAGCAAGATATGGCAGAGAGGCCAGAGGATTTGTCTGGTCCGAATGAGGATTTGGAAATGAATGCGCTTGGTTTTCACGTTCCGCTAAGGTTTGATAAAATTCTGGACATCCAGCATTGTTACCTACAGGCTGAACCTTCTAATACATTAAGGAATAGTGTTAGGGCGTATGCTTTGGAAAACGGGTTAACTTTTTATGATCTGCGCAACCATGAAGGTAATTTAAGAAACCTGATTATACGTACTTCATCTACAGGAGAGGTAATGGTAGTGGTTGTTTTTGCTTATGCAGAACAGGATCAGGTAGATGGTTTGATGGAACATTTGAAAGTGAATTTCCCTGAGATCACCTCGTTGCTTTACATTCTGAACCAAAAAAAGAATGATACTATTTTTGATCAGGAGGTAATTACTTATGCGGGTAGAGACCATATTTTTGAGGAAATGGATGGCCTACAGTTTAAAATTGGGGCTAAGTCTTTTTACCAGACCAATTCTGATCAGGCCCATGAGTTGTATAAAATTACCAAAGAGTTTGCAGGTTTTACCGGTGATGAACTGGTTTATGATTTGTATACCGGTGCTGGTACCATTGCTAATTTTGTAGCAAGAAGTGTAAAACAGGTAGTTGGAATTGAATATGTGCCAACAGCCATTGAAGATGCCAGGTTTAATTCGGAGCTTAATAAAATAGACAATACTATTTTTTATGCAGGCGACATGAAGGATATCCTGACAAGGGACTTTATTGCAAGTCATGGTAAGCCTGATGTGGTAATTACAGATCCGCCAAGAGCCGGAATGCATGTGGACGTAGTGGAAAGACTCCTTGAAATGGAAGCTGAGAAAATTGTGTATGTGAGTTGTAATGCAGCTACCCAGGCGAGAGATTTGGCGCTGTTAAAAGAAAAATATGAGGTAGTTCGTATCAAACCTGTTGATATGTTTCCTCATACTCAGCACGTTGAAAATGTAGTGTTATTGAAATTTGTAGGTACTACATCGGAAGATAGTTTAGAGAATAATTAAGATGGATATAGAAGAATTATTGCCACAGGAACCAGAAGGTGGAAAAGCAGAAGAGAAAAAGCAAAGCCCCTTGGTAAGCTTAGAAAAGGATTTAGATTTATATGCAGACTCTATTAAAGAGATTGCTGTAGAGATAATGTTGGAAGGAATATCTGCTAATCCCATTTTTATTGCTCACCAGTACGAAGTAAGTATTGGAGAGGTAATTTTGGATAGAAAGGAATTAAATACCGAATGGACTATGCAGGCCTCTACTTTCGAAGAGTTTGTAGAAAAAGGTATAATCCAACCGGATAAGAAAGCATTGTTTTTGAAAAGCTACAAAAAGCCCGAAGACTTTATGTGCGTTTTTGTGATTGTACCCGAAGGTGCTAACTTTATTTATTATCCTTATAAAAACAAAGGATAACTATTCTTTTAAGAAAAGCAGATTTGTTGCTCTGGTATGATTTAAAATAAGACCATCAATTTGATGGTTTTCGTTTCTTCTGAAATTGAACTCCATTCCTGTTTCAGGGAGATAATAATAGTCTTTATTACCAGAAGAGGTTATTTTTTGAGTACTGCTGCCTATCTTCATATTCAGGCTACCATTATTTATTAGTATTGTATAACGAGCATCGATCTCAGGACTGTAAAAATTTCCGCAATATTGATTTAAGGTATTGGTGTCTTCTTTTTCCGGTTCAATTCTTTTTGCCCATGATGGTTTTCCTTGCTGAGTAATTAGCATTTTTTGAGTATGACTATTCTGGGGTTGCCTAAATTCAAAGGTGATGTGTTCCTCGCCCTTAATGTAAAATAAGGAATCGTTTAATGGTAAAATAGAATAATCATGCTGATTCCATTTTTGGAGAACAGTTAAAGAGCTGTCTTTACTGAGCACATCAAAAACCATATTTTGGCTTCCTTCTATCAGGTAACTGCCAGCGTAAGGTAAAGTACTTACACTAAGCTTGAATTCTTTAACTACTTTTTTTTCGATTGGTTTTTCTGATTCTTGTTGAAGTAATGTTAGTTTGGTACCAGGGTAGATGTTATTATAGATACTGGTAAGTATATTATACCCTGAAAAAGTACCATTGTTGCTCATAATGATAATACCAAGATCTTTTTCAGGAAAAAATGCCATATAGCTATGATAACTTGGCAAATCTCCACCATGAGAGATCATTTTTTGATTTTGGAAAGAGGTAATTCTAACTCCTCCTGCGTAATCTATTTGATTTCC
>NZ_CAMLHF010000107.1 GCF_946479715.1 uncultured Pedobacter sp.
TAAAAGGTATTGCAATTCGTTGGCCAGCTTTTGAGCCTCCGTTAAATTTGCGCCTTTCACATCCTCGTAAGGATTATACAAAGGCATTTTATTTCTATTACGGTTCACTATGTTACCTACTGCTGCCCAACCTGCAAAAGTTACAACCTTATTTTGAAAGCCTTTTTGTTTGTTTACAAATTCAAGTACATTTTCATTAGGATTATCCGGATAACTGTTAGAGTTAATTGCCGGATCATAGTAGCCACAAAGTGTTTCGCTCCGGCCGGGATAAGAGAACCAATATTTGTTTTTAACATTCACATAATTCTTTAGGTCGCGATTACCGTATAATTGTCCTTGTTTAGCAATGGTATTCCAAAAAAAAGGCATCAGCTTTTGTCGGCGCTCATTTGCAGTAGCTGCCCAATACTTTTTAACCAGTTCTGCTGAATCCTGCTTACGGTATTTTTTTTGGAACAATAATGAAGAGTCTGCTCCCCTGAAAATTTCTTGCCAGCGATACCCATCAATAGAAATAAGGATCACGTTTTTTGTCTTACCTTTTTGAGCAAAGACAGAGGCAATTCCAGCCACAAAAACCAACATCAATGCGAGTAATTTTGTTTTCATAATTTTTAGTATATATAAACTTTAAGATTTAATAACAATAATTTAACAACTAGATATTTTTAATTTAAAAATAGATAATAAGCACTATATTAGCCATATAACCACAACAACACAAACATAGTTGTATTTTTAAATGTTTACAAATATTAAAAATATACTTCATTTATTACAATTTTTATTTTACAATTGTATTCTAAAAAAACAGCTCCGAACTTCAACTTAAAAACATGAAAAGACGCAACTTTTTAATCAGCACATTGATTGGCACCGGCAGCCTTTCAGGAATACAAAACCTATACGCAAATACAGAAGGCCCCGCAGTTTTATCCGGCAAAAAACCTTTGGTGCGTATTGGGATTTGTACTGATCTTCATCAGGATTTAATAAAGGATGGCGAAAAAAGATTGCAGTCGTTCATCGCCGAAATGAACCGCAGCAAGCCCGACTTCATTATTCAAATGGGAGATTTTTGCATCCCTAAGGAAAAGAACAAAAATCTAATGGAAATCTGGAATCAGTTCACCGGACCAAAATACCATGTAATAGGAAATCATGATACAGATGGCGGTTTTACGCATGATCAGGTAGTCGATTTTTGGAGCGCCAAAGGAAAATATTATTCTTTTGATACCAACGGCTATCATTTTGTAGTGCTAAACGGCAATGAAAGACCTGATGGAGATATTTCTAAAGGATATCCCAGATCTATGAATCCAGCGCAGATAAAATGGATGAAACAAGATTTGGAAGCAACAAATTCACCTACGATTGTGTTTTGCCATCAAGGCATAGATAATGATCAGGATGGTTTAAAAGAAGGGGCATTGATTCGTTTGATATTTGAAAGAATAAACAAGAAAGCAGGATTTAACAAAATTCAATTTGTTTTTAGCGGCCACCATCATGAAGATTACCACAATACTTACAATGGCATTAACTATGTGCAAATCAACAGCATATCATACCAATTTACCCATCCCGCTACAGGCTACGATTTTGCGCACACAAAAGAACCACTGTGGGCGTTTTTAACAATCTACACCAATGGCACTGCAGAGATCAAAGGCCGCAAATCGGAATACATGAGGCAGGAAGCTACACAAAATGACCCTGACTATAATGGATACCCTAATGTACCCTATATTTCAGACAGGGTAATTAAGATCTAATTTGTTAAACCATTCTTTAAAGTTCCAACAATACATAGTAATGTCATATTGAGTAACATACCAAACACTTTGCCATCCAAGCTGTAATTTTAATTCGTTTATAAAACTACATGAAGAGAAGAATCAGTGTTTTACCACTAGCTATAATAGCAATACTACTTTTTGTTTTGAATTGGTACGTGCTTTCGGGTATCAGAACAATAAGCTCAAACTCGTTTACCACCCCACTTTTCTGGGGTTTTATCGCCCTCACCACCACCGCCCTTATTTACTCCATTATAAGAATGCGCGACAATGGAATGGATCTGCTCTTTAAAATAACTACCCATGTTTTTCTGATCCTGTTTGTTACAGAAGTGATATTTTCAGCACTCCTGCTACTTGGTGATATATACAGGTTAATAACACAAGGGCCCAGAAATATATATTGGGTCGAATTTGCCTTACTAGTCGTCCTGCTCGTAATCCTGATTTTCATTTACGGCATAGTTAAAGGAAAATATGCTTACAGGGTAATTAAACACACCTTATTTTTTGATGATCTGCCTTCAAATTTCGATGGCTTTACCATCACACAAATCTCTGATGTGCATGCAGGAAGCTTTAAAAATTCAACCGCAGTACAAAAAGGAATCGACCTGATCAAAGCGCAAAACTCCGACCTGTTTGTATTTACCGGCGACCTGGTAAACAACAAAGCCGAAGAAATTAAACCTTGGATTGATCACTTTAAACAAGTAAAGGCACCATATGGACAGTTCTCAGTTTTAGGAAATCATGATTACGGTGACTATGTACCATGGAAAAACGATGCAGAAAAGAACGCAAACCTGCAGCGACTAAAAGAATACCATAGAGAGTTGGGCTACAAATTATTACTCGACGAAGATGTAACCTTACATAAAGACGGACAAAAAATAGTGCTGGCGGGAGTAGAAAACTGGGGAATCGGTTTTGGTGAAAGAGGAGACTTAAACAAAGCTTTAGCAGGCACCGAGCTCAATGACTTTAAAATATTACTTTCGCATGATCCATCACACTGGGATGCAGAAGTAGTAAAGCACCCTTCAAAAGTACACCTTACCCTCTCCGGACACACACATGGCATGCAATTTGGAATAGAAGCATTTGGCATCAAATGGAGCCCTGTAAAGTATCGCTACGCACATTGGGCTGGTATAACAAGCAGAAATGGTCGGTTTTTAAACATCAACAGGGGCTTCGGTTTCCTCGGATTTTCAGGCAGGATTGGCATATGGCCAGAGATAACTGTAATAGAATTGAAAAAATCGCCTGAAATAAGTTAAAATACCTACTTTTGTACCTCGTTATAAAAAGCATATTTGCAACCCCTGAATGGAAGAAACACAAGATCTGAAAAGGATATTTCAAGACAGAAAAAGAACTAACATCTTAAGAAATGCCGAACAAAATACCATTTCTTACCTCGTAAAACGGGTTCCTTCATTCATTACATCAGATATGCTAACCTTTGCAGGCACTTTTGGCTCGCTCATTGTTCTTGCAGGCTTTATTTTAGCCACTTACGACAACCGCAGTTTTCTATTACTTGGTATATTAGGCTTAGCGATCAACTGGTTTGGCGACTCGCTTGACGGAAGGATTGCCTATTACAGAAACATTCCAAGAAAATGGTACGGCTTTTCTTTAGACATTATAATGGACTGGGTAAGCACAGTGCTTATCGGACTAGGCTACATGGTATATGCCCGAAACGAATACGAACTTATCGCATTCGTTTTTGTGGTTTTATACGGCTGGGCAATGATCATTTCGCAGTTACGTTATAAGATCACAGACATCTACAGCATTGACTCGGGCATTGTAGGCCCTACCGAAATCAGAATTATATTAGCCCTAATTCTTATTGCAGAGGTTCTTTTCGGACACCTAATAGAATATTTTGCGGCGGCAATCTGTATCACACTGTTTATCATTAACTTTTTAGATACTAGAAAACTGCTAAAACTTGGCGATATTCGTGACAACGCAGAGCGAGAAGCTCGTTTAGCCAAAAAAGATAGTGTTTAATGAGTAAAAAGAATGCTGTATTTGTTTTTGCCAAAGCCCAGCTTTCTGCCTTTACCGGCGGAATAGTTGACTACCTTGTAATGGTATTGTGCACAGAACTACTAGGCATTCATTACACCATTTCTATTGCTATCGGCGGAATTGTTGGTGCAGTGGTTAACTTCTCTGTAAACCGCTACTGGACTTTCACCACCACAAATGCAAACAAAGCCCCTGTTGGACAACAACTGGCTAAATTTATATTTGTTGTTGGCGGCAGTATTTTATTAAAATCATCAGGCACCTATTTATTTACCACCTGGTTAAAGATAGACTACAAAATAACCCGAATCATGGTTGACATCATTGTATCTCTAGGCTTTAACTACGTTTTACAGAAATACTGGGTATTCAGAAGAAAGTCTCTTTAGGCTCTCAAAATCAATCTTACCTCTTCATTAAGAATTTGTAATATTTTAAATGTTTAGTTTTACTAAACAAATATTTACATATATTTAACGTCGTCATCTCGAATGAAGGAAAGATCTCTTGTTTAGATACAGTTCAAGAGATCTCTCACCTACGTTCGAGATGACGACAACCTTAAAACAACAGATTGTTTTAGTAAAATTTTAAACCACAAATAACAAACAAATGAAAAGATTAATTATAGCCTTCGGCTTATTCTGTTTTACCCTGCAGCTTAATGCTCAGGTAAAAAAAGTAAAACATGTTGTTTTAATTGGATGCGACGGATTTGGAGCTTATGCAGTGCCCGATGCTAAAATGCCAAACCTGAGAAAATTAATGGAAACAGGATCATGGTCGCTAAAAGCCAGATCTGTACTACCTTCTTCAAGTGCTGTTAACTGGGCTTCCATGCTAATGGGCGCAGGCCCCACTGAGCATGGCTTCACAGAATGGGGCAGTAAAACGCCAGAAATTCCTTCGGCTACTACAACTAAATATGGCTTATTCCCTTCAATTTTTAGCGTGATCAGAGATCAAAAACCCAACGCTAAAACTGCAGTAATTTATAGCTGGCCGGGCATTGGACCACTAGTAGAGAAAGATGCGATTAGCATTGTGGTACCAGGCAACGATAATGATGATTTTTGCGCAGATACTGCCGCCACTATTATCAAAAGAGACAAACCTTATTTCACTTTTGTGCACCTTGATGAGCCAGATGGCACTGGCCACGGTATTGGACACAGAACCCCTGCCTATTACGAGCAACTTCAAAAAGTTGACATAAGAATAGGCAAGATTGTACAGGCAGTAAAAGATGCAGGCATAGAGAACGAAACCATCATTATATTATCTGCTGATCATGGCGGAACTGGTAAAGGACATGGCGGAAAATCTTTAGACGAAGTACAAATTCCATGGATAATAAATGGTACCGGAGTTAAAAAGAACCACGAAATTAAAGATGTAATTATTACTTATGATACCGGCGCAACCATTGCTTGGATACTGGGATTAAAAGCACCTCAAAGCTGGAGAGGAAAAGCTGTAGCAGACAGCTTTTCAGGAATATAACATAATTTCGCCCCAGCACATATAACAAAAATATAAATACAGTATAAGTACATAATGAATACATAATAAATACAGGATTGAAATACCCTTGCATTACCCTTTCGATACCGTTGGGATACCTTTGAACTACCATTTAAGTATCCCAACGGTATAGAAAGGGTATAGTAATAGTAACCTAATTATGTTCTCATACTGTATACATATAGTTATTATTATATATTCAATAGTAACTACACAACAATTGATGATAAGTTACACCCATCTGAATTCCAAATTTTATTTACTTTTGGATAAAACGCGAAAACCATGGAAGACGACATTATCCTAAAGATCAGCTACAGAATAAAAGAAATACGCAAAGAAAAGAACATTACCATACAAGAGCTCGCCAATAGGGCCGGAGTAAGCAAAGGTTTGATCTCGCAGATTGAAAATAACCGTACCATTCCATCGCTACCTGTTCTAATGAACATTGTGCACTCCTTAAATCTTGATCTGACTGGTTTCTTTAAAGACATCTCCCCTGCCAATCACCAGGAAAAGGTTTTTGTAATCCGCGCCAACGACTATAAACCCCTCAAAAAAGAAGCAGCCAAGGGATTCAACTATCAGCGCATCCTTGCCCGCAACATTCATGGCGGCCCTGTAGATTTTGTATTATTGGAACTTAAAAAAGGCGCACGTCGTAATAAAATGGTAACCACCGATGCCTTTGAATACAAATATCTGATAAAAGGAAAAATTGAATACCTGATAGAAGATAAGAACTACATTCTGGAAGAAGGAGATTCTATTTTCTTCGATGGAAGGTTGGGCCACAACCTATCTAATATTGGCGACTCTGATGTGCTCATGTTGGTTGTTTACTACTTCATCACAAACGACTAATCAACACTCCCTTTTTCCGAAAATAGTTTATAAATACTAAATACAAAATCAGTAGATTTAAGCTATTGTGAACTATTTATCTTAAAAAATATCGTTTAAATACAATAAATAACATATTCAGTAACTTTTATATAATTTTTTGCCTAAAATTATATATTTAAAAGTTTAGCATTTCTTAACATATTGTTTATATAAAGTATTTACATTTGTATAAATACTAAACAATAGTATAGCCAAACTAAACTTTTAAAATATGAAAATTTGTTACTTATTAAAAAAGACAAGTCTGCTCACAGTAGTGATGTGGCTATTAACTTTCGGCATTACTTATGCCCAAAGTACAATTACAGGTTCTGTAGTTGATGAGAACAACCTGCCACTAGCGGGAGCTTCTGTAAAGATTAAAGGCAATAAAAGTGGAACGACCACAAACACCGAGGGTAAGTTTAGCATTTCTGCGCCCTCAAACACCATTCTTGTTATTAGCTTCATTGGTTACGCACCAAAAGAAGTTAATATTGGTTCGCAAAACTCACTAAATGTAAAGCTTGATCCTGACCAGAGCGCTTTAGATGAAGTAGTAGTAACTGCATTGGGTATTAAAAAAGAGAAAAAACGTGTTGGTTATGCCGTACAGGAAGTGAAAGGCGAATCGCTACAGAAAGCAATTGCACCGAATGTGCTGGAGTCGCTTACGGGAAAGGTAGCCGGCTTAACCATTACCAACAATGGAGGCGACTTTTTCTCTGATCCTGGTATTTATTTAAGAGGGCGCAAACCTCTTCTGGTTGTTGATGGGGTTCCGAATGATACTGATATGTGGAATATAAGTTCGGACGACATAGAAAACGTTACGGTACTAAAATCTGCAGCAGCCTCTGCACTTTATGGTTCCCGCGGAATTAATGGTGCAATTCAGATCACATTAAAATCTGGGAAATCAATAGATAAAGGCACAACAGTTTCTATCAATTCCTCTACAACCTTTCAGGGCGATTTTATCCGTATTCCCAAAGCACAAAGCCAGTACGGACCGGGAAATGCCGGTCAATACTCGTTTGGTACAGGAGCTGCAGGCGGTGGCGGTACAAATGATTTCGATTATTCTATCTGGGGACCAAAGTTTGACGGCAGATTAATTGCTCAATATGATTCACCCATTGATCCTAAAACAGGTAAAAGGATTCCTACACCCTGGGTTGCCAGATCAACTGATAATCTTGGGAATTTCATGGAAACCGGAATAGTAACCTCAAATAACTTCTCGGTACAAAATCAGGGCGAGCATGGTAACTTTGTAATCTCTAACACCTACAAGTATTCAAAAGCTTCTCAACCAGGATCTAAACTAAATATTAACATTACCCGTTTACGCGGTGAATTTAAAATATCTAAGCTAATTAGTCTTGAAGGTTCATTACAATATGACTACCAAAACTCAAACAATCGCTTACGTGCTGTATACGGACCAACATCAATCATCTACAACCTGGCTATTTGGGGGGGTGCTCATTTTGATGTAAGAGACTTTAAAAACTACTGGGTACCAGGCAAAGAAGAGGTTCAGCAATACTTTGTAGAGAATTGGAGATACAATAATCCTTATGCTTTAGCTTATGCATGGCAAAAACCTTATGAAAAGAATGACATACTTGGAAATCTAAAACTAAATTTCAACATAAACAGTAAGCTTAACGCATTTATTAGAACCACATTAAATACGTATTCATTAACTGATGAGGAGAAAATAGCAGTAAGTATTTACAACTATGATATTGGCGACCGAGGTGGTCGTTATCGTTATAGCCACGACAAGATAGCGGAATCTAACACTGACCTTTTACTTAGCTACTCAGATAACTTCCTTAACAAAGATTTTAGTGTAGAAGCTACCTTGGGCGCAAATCAACGCTTTCACAATGCAGACTTCTACGATGCTTCTACTACGCAATTAGTAGTGCCTGGAATCTATAAATTAAGTAATTCTGTTGATCAGGTTACACCAACCAGTTCAAAGTATAAAAAAGGTGTTTACAGCGGTTATGGCTCAGTTGATTTAGCCTATAAAAATTGGGTTTTCTTTGGGTTTACCGGCAGGGTTGACAATTCATCTACCCTACCAAAGAAAAATAGCACTTTCTTTTATCCATCACTTTCACTTAGCACTGTGTTGACTGATGTTTTCACTTTTCCTAAAGCAATCAGTTTCTTAAAACTTAGGGCCTCATATGCTAAAGTAGGTGGTGATTATGACATCAGTGGGGGCACTTACCAATTCTATAATGCAACCAATGCCTACACTACCGGAAGCCGGTATCGTAATTTACCCACGGCAACATATCCGAGCATATTGGACAATCCCGATATTTCGCCCGAATTTAACAAAAGCTACGAGTATGGTGCTGAAGCGCGCTTCTTCAATAACAGATTTGGCTTTGAATTCTCTTATTATGAGAACAATTATGGCCCACAGATCTTTACACAACGCTTTTCTGAAACTTCTGGATATACCGGAATTCAATTAAACGGAAGAACTACTCAAAGAAGAGGAACCGAGGTTTCTATAAATGCGATCCCTGTTAGAACAGACAATTTCACCTGGTCGACGCTTGTAAACTTTGACAGGGGGAAGAATTATCTGACCTCGTTACCGCCCCTACCTGATGGTTCCCCTCAAACTCAGGAAGGAAGAACTAAGGTAGGTGCGCGATTAGATGATTACTGGTATAATGAATGGGAAAGATCCCCGGATGGTCAGTTAGTTATTCAGCCTAATGGCCTACCAAGAAGAACGGATGTAGTGCGTTTGGTAGGAAATACACAAGCTAACTTTACATTGAGTATGGGCAACACATTTACTTATAAGGACTTTTCGCTTAACTTTTTAGTGGATGGCAGGTTTGGCGGAATAACTTACGACAGTTATGAAAGAGATTTATGGAGATCAGGCTCACACCCGGATGCGATACATCCTGAAAGGGAGCTTTCGAATATTGCGTATGCAAATGGTGGCGACCCTAAGACTATGCAAATACCAGGTGTAAAAATAGTAAGCGGAGAAATTACTTATGATCCGGAGGGAAAAGTTTTGACCGATACTAGAAAATTTGAAGCCAGCACTTATAAAGTAGATTATCAAAACTGGGCAGGTAGCTACAAAGGTGCCTGGGAAAATAATGTTATCGAAAAAACTTTCGTTAAACTAAGGGAGCTGACATTGACCTATAGCTTACCAGCCAAGTTCTTAAAACAACGCTTTATCAAAAAAGCATCATTATCACTTGTGGGCAGAAACTTACTGTACTGGACCAAGGATAAGACTTACGGCGACATGGACACCTATACGTTGAGCACCGGAGATACTGCTTTACAACATCCGGCACAAAGGACATATGGTTTCAACTTAAACTTTAATTTCTAAAACTTTTGATGATGAAAAATTATATAGCAAAATCAATAGTAGTATTGATAATCATAAGCCTGACAAGTGGTTGCAAGAATTTTGACGACCTAAGGGACAATCCTAACAACCCCAACAAGGTTCCACCAAGTCTATTGTTTACTGCAGTTATACCGACACCCATATCGTCCTTTTCTGATGAATACATCAATTCGCAGTACCATCTTTGGTCGGCTGTTGACAATGCTTCGGCAGTAAGTTACCGTTTTGGCAGTGGAACGTTTAGCTATGCTACACTTCGTAACATTGATAAGATGGAAAAGGAAGCGGCAACAACAAATGCACCGGTTTATAGCATTATGGCCAAGTTTCTACGCGCTTACAATTATGTAGAAATGACAACAAGACTTGGAGACATTCCGCTTTCGGAAGCCATGAAAGGTGCTGAAATACCACAGCCAAAATACGACACACAGAAGTCGGTATACATTCAATGTCTGAACTGGTTAACAGAGGCGAATAACGAATTGGGTGCGTATATAAGCACTCATCCGGGAGAAAAAATAGCTGGTGATTTTTACTATAATGGCGATTTAAAGAGCTGGCAAAAAGCAATAAACGCGTATACAATAAGGGTATTGATATCTCTTAGTAAAAAAGCAGATGATGCAGATTTGAAGATTAAAGATCGCTTTTCAGCTATCATAAACAACCCTGCTCAATATCCGTTAATGACTGGTTTAGGAGATAACATGCAGATTACTCACAGAGATGAAGATGGTTTTAGAGGAAATTACAATCCAAATGCAGCAGTGTATCGTGTAAGTGTGGTATTGGTTGATACTTATGTAAACCTGCTAAAAACTTATATGGACCCGCGTTTACAAAAAGTAGCAGATCCAACACCTAAGGCATTGGCGGCAAATCCAGCAAACGAAACAGCTGTCAGGGAAGATTTTAACTCGTATGTGGGCGCTGACATCTCTGCAAGCGGAGCAACGAATGTTTCCCGAAAGCTGAATGGAGAAATATCATATCCTAACGAGAAGCGTTTTTGGAATTTTATAGGTCAGCCATCTATTTTGATTGGTTATCCTGAACAGGAATTAAACATTGCCGAAGCCGCACATTTGGGATGGATTGGTACTGGCGCAAAAACCCATTACGACAATGGCATAAAAGCTTCAATGGATTTTTATGGCGTTGATGGCAGCGTAGCCGCCACTTATTTAACAAACAACGCTCCATATCTGTTAGGTGCTGCCGGTTTAAAAAGAATACATGAACAAATGTATTTGGCTCTTGCAGAAAACTCAGGCTGGGAATCATTCTTTATGACCCGTAGAACAGGAGTACCTACATATAAATTCTCTACTGAAAATAGTGTTACTAAAATTCCGGTTCGATGGGCTTACCCTACTGCGGAAGACACAGACAACAGAGAGCATTACCGAGCGGCACTAAAATCACAATTTGGGACAGAAATAGATGACAGGGACCAGATCATGTGGCTTATAAAATAAAGGTTGGTTTATTTGGTTAAGGGCCGTTTAAAAGCGGCTCTTTTCACTAATTTTATATGAATCAACAAACATCTAAACAATACAACTACCTGGAAAACAATTTAAAGCAATAAAAACAACGTAATAATGAATAATATATCAACTCAACCCTTTTCAGTTAATGGTAAAACGTATACACCGCCGGCAAAACCTATTGTGGTAATTTGCATGGATGGTTCTGCAGATGAATATCTGGATACTACTATGGCTCATGACCGTATGCCTAACCTTAAGAAAATGGCTTTACAAGGCTACAGAGGTATGGTACGTGGTGCATTGCCATCATTTACCAATGTAAATAACTCATCGATAGTTACTGGCGTTAGCCCTGCTGTACATGGCATTTGTGGTAACTTCTTTTATGATACAGCAAAGGATCAGGAAGTGATGATGAACTCATCGGAATACCTTAGGGCCGAAACGCTTCTTGCCGCAGCTGCCAATGCTGGTCGTAAAGTTGCAGTGGTTACTGCAAAGGAAAAACTGCGCGACATTCTTTCTTACAAACTAAATGGTATTGCTTTCTCGGCAGAAAAAGCAGATCAGGCAAAACTGGATACCCATGGTATTGAAAATGCAGAGCAGGTTATTGGTCACAAAACCCCCGCCATATACAGTGCAGAAGCCAGTTTATTTGTATTGCGTGCCGGTGTTGCCTTAATACAGAACGGAATGGCCGATTTCTTATACTTATCCTTAACTGACTATATGCAGCATACTTATGCCCCTGATACGGAAGAATCATTGGCATTTTATGAAGCTCAGGATATTGAACTTGGAAAAATGCTTGAGCTTGGTGCTGTTATTGGTGCCACAGCAGATCATGGCATGAATGCAAAGGTTAAAGCCGACGGCACTCCTAATGTATTGTTTATTGAAACCATGCTTACCGATAAATTTGGCGATGGCTTTAGAGTAATTTGCCCGATTACAGATCCTTACGTAAAACACCATGGCGCTTTGGGCTCTTATGTAGCCGTGCATATGGAAGATACATCGAAGGTTAACGAAGTGAAAAACTGGCTTGCAGTACAACCGGGAATTACTGAGGTGTACGACAAAGAAACGGGATGTCGCATACTTGAGCAACCTGCCGACAGAACAGGAGATCTGTTTGTATTATCGGCCCGTGATGTGGTAGTGGGTAAAACCGCAGCGCATCATGATTTAAAAGCATTAGATGGCACGTTGCGTTCACATGGGGGCAGATATGAAGAAATGGTCCCGTTGGTTGTTTCTCATCCGTTAAATGCGATCTACAAAATGAAAACTCAGGGTGACCCACGAAATTTTGATGTATTCGATTTTACCGTTAATGGTACTAATTAAAACAATCCTACTATCGTCATCTCGAAAGAAGAGAGAGATCTCTTGAATAGCACAGGCAAGAGATCTCTCTCTTCTTTCGAGATGACGATAGCTTTAAACACCTGTCATTGGTAATTTATATAAGAAAATGAAAGAAGAAGATATTAATAACGCTCGCAATATTTTAAAACTGGCATCACTAATTGCCGGCAAGCCTGTTTCATCAGGCAACCAATTGGCTGTACACAATCCTTACAATGGCGAACTAGTAGGGACTGTGGAAACAGCTGACTTAAACGACACCAATAATGCTATTGAAACAGCCCTTAAAGGTGGTGTTGCAATGACCCGCTTTGAAAGATACACTGTGCTTGACAAAGCCAGAACATTGCTTTTAGAAAGAAAGGAAGAATTTGCTCAGCTGATCACTTCCGAATCTGGCCTGTGTATCTCTGAAAGCACTTATGAAATTGGAAGGGCGCATGATGTACTTCTGTTTGCTGCTATTGAATGCCTTAAAGACAATGGACAAATATACTCATGTGACATTTCGCCCAACGGCAAACAGCGCAAAATATTTACTACTTATGAGCCGTTGAAGCTTGCGGTAGCCATCACCCCTTTTAATCATCCGCTAAACCAGGTTGCACACAAGATTGCTCCTGCTCTTGCTGCCGGAACTCCGGTGATTTTAAAACCATCAGAAAAAACACCTTTAACGGCCATTCGCTTTGTAGAGTTATTGTATGAAGCAGGCTTACCTCCGTATATGTTAAGTGTTCTTTTAGGAGACACTAAAGTTGTTGCCGAAATACTGGTACAAGATCCAAGAATTGACGTGGTTTCTTTTACAGGTAGCGTTGCTGTAGGTAAAATGATCGCGAAAACGGTTGGCTATAAAAAGGTAATTCTTGAACTTGGCGGTAACGACCCACTAATTATCCTGGAAGATGCAGACCTCAACCTGGCAGTTGAACTGGCTGCAGAAGGATCATTTAGAAACTCTGGTCAGCGTTGCACTGCAGTAAAACGCATTCTGGTACACGAAAGTATTTCTGAAGAATTCACCAAACGTTTTGTTGAAAAGGCTAAAGAATATACATGTGGCGATCCTAAAAATGCTGCAACCAAAGTTGGGACAGTTATAGATGAGGAATCGGCTATATACCTGGAAAGTGTGGTAAAGAAAGCCGTTGCACAAGGGGCTAAAGTTTTACTTGGAGGTAAACGTAGTGGTGCTTTACTGGAGCCAACTGTAATTACCAATGTATCTAGAAATGCCCAAATGGTGGTACAGGAATCTTTTGGTCCGCTTGCCCCTATTTTAACATTTAAAGATATAGATGATGCCATCGAACTTTCGAACTCTACTGCTTTCGGCTTATCATCAGGAGTGGTTACGGTGAATATGGATCATGCCATCCGTTTTGTAAAAGAACTTAAAGTAGGTACAGTAAATATTAACGAAGTACCCGGATACCGCATAGAAAATTCTCCGTTTGGAGGGATTAAGGATTCGGGTTTAGGTATAAAAGAAGGAGTAATTGAAGCTATTAAGTGCTTCTCTTATGTAAAAACATTTTCAATGCCCTGGTAATTATGACAAAGAATATTCAATATGATTTAATAGTGGTGGGCTCTGGTATACTGGGCACTTTCCATGCATTACATGCTTTGAGGTTAGGTAAAACTGTATTGCTTACCGAAAAGGATCAATACCCTGTAAATGCTACAGTTCGAAACTTTGGACAGGCAGTGGTATCTGGTATGTCGTCTGATTGGTTTGATTATGCCAGAAGGTCAACCGAACTGTATCAGGAAATTCAGCAGGAAGCTGACATCAGTGTGCGTAACAACGGCACTGTTTATCTTTCTTCTGATGATGATGAAACTCAGTTACTGCATGAGCTAAAGGAACGGATGGACGCGATAGATTACGAGGCTAATTTGTTATCTGCTGATGATTGTTTAGCGAAATGGCCTTCATTAAAAAGAGAATATTGTAAAGGAGGCCTGTTCTTTCCGCAGGAAGTAAGTGTAGAACCAAACAAACTGATTTACCAGTTAATTGAATATGCTGTTGCTAAATATCCTAATCTTACTTACATGCCTTCAACAGCAGTTTTAGATTGTGTTGTGGTAGGTGATCATGTTGAAATTACCACTGCTGCCCGGCAAACATTTACTTCTGAAAAGGCTATTATCTGTAATGGAGGCGAGTTTAAACTGCTATTTGCAGATCTGTTTAGCCAAAGCGGGATCATATTAAGCAAACTCCAGATGATGAAAACTGTACCAATGCCTGAGGTGCAACTGGAAGGGAACATCTTAACAGGATTATCTATCCGCAGGTATGAGTCATTTCAGGAATGTCCATCATTCTCCGGAATTTCTACTCCTGAACATTATAAAGAATGCCAGAAATGGGGAATTCATATTCTGTTTAAGAAAGCAGTAGATGGTTCAATTATAATTGGCGATTCGCATGAATATGCAGACGTAAACCACACAGATGATCTTGGATTTGGCATTAACAGCCATATTAACGAACTGATGTTAGTCGCAGCACAAGAGATTGTAAGCTTTGATGTACGTAAAATAGCATCGACCTGGGCCGGCTTTTACCCTCAGCACGACAGCAAACATATTGTGGAATATGATATTGAAGACCGGATACATATCCGAACTGCTATTGGTGGCAAGGGGATGACATCCTCGGCCGGATATGCAGAAGCAAGTATAAAAAAGATTTACAACTAGGCGACTCAGATAAACTCTACGATCAATCCTTATGAAGCGAATAAACCATTTACTGGCCAACTCGAAACTCTTCTTTATTATCTGGTGTATGCTTGCCGCCTTTGGCACATACTTTTGCATGTACGCATTTAGAAAACCCTTTACCAATGGAACCTATACAGGGATAACACTCTGGGATCTTGATTACAAAGCGATCTTAATAATTGCACAGCTTATGGGCTATATGCTCTCTAAGGTTATGGGCATAAAGATAATTTCTGAACTTAAGGCATCGGGCAGAAAAAAGCTGATTATTTTCCTTATTCTTTTTGCAGAGGCGGCACTACTTCTTTTTGGAGCAGTACCGCAGCCCTATAATTTCTTTTTTCTGTTTTTAAATGGCCTTCCACTCGGCATGGTTTGGGGAATTGTGTTTAGTTATCTGGAAGGCAGGCGCTTTACAGAAACATTGGCCATGGGATTAAGCATTAGCCTGATCTTTTCGTCAGGAATGATCAAAACAATCTATTTTACAGTACATGAATGGATACCACTCGTTTCAGAATTTTGGATGCCCGCATTGATAGGCATACTTTTCTTGCCGCTGTTTCTCACTTTTGTCTGGATGCTTTCTGTAATTCCTGAACCTACAGAAACCGACAAGCTTTTACGTGTTGAACGTTTACCAATGAACGCCGAAGATAAGCGCTCGGTGATGGCAGAATTTGGTTTCGCTATTTTTGGTATTGGTTTGATCTATATGATGTTGACCACCATGAGGGATTTTAGGGATAATTTTTCAGTTGAGATATGGAATGAAATAGATAGTCATTGGGATAAAGGTGTGCTATCATTAACAGAAACGATTTCAGGAATTATTGTATTAATCGCTATAGGAAGTCTTTCGATGATACGCAACAACATACGCGGTTTTTGGGCTACTCAATATCTGATTGCCCTTGGCCTGGTACTTAGCGGTGGCAGCACTTTGTTTTTTCAACTGCATCTGATAGGCCCTTTTTGGTGGATGTTACTGGTAGGAATGGGTATGTTTTTAGCCTATACCCCTATCCAGGTAGTGCTGTTCGACAGGATGATTGCTTTATTTAAGCTAAAGGCCAATGCAGGATTTTTTGTTTATATATGCGACTCTGCAGGATACCTGGGCAGTGTATTCTTACTACTTTACAAGGAATTCTTCATGAAGGATTTAAGCTGGTGCAAGGTATTGATTCGGTTCAGCTATACCCTTACAGTGGTTTGCCTGATCCTATTATTTATGGTATCCATATTTTTTAACCGTAAAATTGGCATTAAAGGTCCGATAACCGGAGTATTGGACAGAAAGGTTTAGACTCTTTAGTTTAATACTAATTACTCGTCATCCCGACGAACCGAGGGATCTCTTGGTTATGCCAATTTGCATAATAGCTACTGTATGATCAAGAGATCTCTCCTGTCGTCGAGATGACGAAAAGTTCAAATTATGACGAAACGTTTAACGGGTATGACGATAGTTTGTTTAAAACTGGCCGGATAAAGAGAAGCCAAAAGCCTTATTTTGATACATAGGCACCACATTAAAATCAGAAGTTTGCTTACCCATAATCAGTTTTTTTAAATGTGGATATACCAGATAACTTATTTTAGTTGACAAAATACCGAATCCGGCTCCTGCCACCACATCACTAACCCAATGCCTGTTGTTGTACAATCTAAAAACGCCTGTAGCGCCAGCAACGGCATATCCGGCATAACCTATCCATGGCGATACATCTTTATATTCCTGCTTTAAAAACTCTGCTGCAGCAAACGATGTTGCGGTATGACCGGAAGGGAACGAGTTGTTGGTACTGCCATCAGGACGAAGTCTATTAGTAGTAGATTTAACAATAAGTGTAGAGGCTTTCATTAATCCAAAAGAGATTGCATAGATACCTGTAGCATCTGCAAGATTATGTCGGCCTTTTACACCAGATAGATTTAAAGCATAAACAGCCGCAGCGGGAGCATATTGCATAAAATTATCCGCATGTACAGAAAAGAAAGGATGATCTTCCTGTAATTCATTGCGGGTACTTACATCCAGATCGTGCACAAAATTATTACCACCTCCCATTGCTCCGTATGCTAGAAACACCGCAGGAATAATAAAGGGTGCAACTTTGAAAGTATTCTTTTTTTGAGGCAGGGAGTCTGTTGGACTGGAGTATTGCGCGAAACAACAAAAGGGTAAACAAAGGACAATTAGAAAGCCGTACCTCATCTTAAACATCTTCTTATTTATTAAATTCTTAACCAAAACTAAGCACCAAATTTGGAGCAACTCTGAAGTTCGCGTTCTAAAAACTCACCGTAAAAATGTGTTTCAGATCTTGATAAGCATAATTTAACTCAAAATGATATAAGTTGCAAATTTGATTAGATATAGCTAGGCCTAACCCCATTCCTTCTGAAGCTGCATTTTTATAGAACCTTTCAAAAACCTTATCGGCAATTAACGCTGTGTCCGAGCTGGTATTACTAATAATAAGTTGGCTATCATTTAATTGAATAAAGATTTCTCCTTCTTTATAGTTATGACGGATGGCATTACTAAGCAAATTATTGATCAACATATCGGCAAGATGCTTGTTCATCTTGAT
>NZ_CAMLHF010000108.1 GCF_946479715.1 uncultured Pedobacter sp.
TTGGCGTTCGGGCCTCGAAATGGCAAGAATCTGGGCGGCTACAATTAACAAGCATGGTGGCGATGCAACGGTAATACATCTGCCAGAAATAGGAGTTAAAGGCAATACGCACTTCCCGTTTTCAGATTTAAATAATGTAGAAATAGCTGATCTGTTGTCCAAATGGTTAAAGGAAAAAAGATTAGATAAGTAATATTGGTAGTAATCTCCGTAATCCATCTACTTCTGCTCTTTTAATAGTTTGGACCTTTGTATTAAAGAAATGAAGATGAGAACAATTAAAAGATTTAGCGTCATAATAACCATTGCAACTTGTATGCTGTGGGGCTGTTCTAAAGCACAAAGTTCGTCTACCGAAACCGGAGAATTACTACAAGATAAAAAAGTATTGATCGTATATCTGTCTCGCACAAAGAACACAAAGGCTATTGCCGAAATCATCCATAAAAATGTTGGTGGCGCCTTGGTAGCCTTGGAATTACAAACTCCATATCCCGAAAATTATAAGGCGATTGTAGATCAGGTATCAATGGAAAACGAAAGCGGATTTTTGCCTCCTCTGAAAACGAGAATTGATAGCATCGCTAAATACGATGTGGTATTTATAGGCTTTCCAACCTGGGGTATGCAATTGCCACCGCCAATAAAGAGCTTTTTAAAGCAGTATGATTTGAAAGGGAAAACCATTATACCTTTTAATACAAATGCTGGCTACGGTATCGGCAGCAGTTTCGAAACGGTAAAGCAATTGGCTACTTCAAGCAAAATATTAGATGGCTTCACTACTCAGGGTGGCAAAGAAAGAGATGGGATTTATTTTGTGATGGAAGGCGAGAAAGAAAAGCAGGCCCAGGCAGAAATTAAGAAGTGGTTACAGAAAATCAAAATATTAAAGTAGATGATGAAACTATTCAATAAAAAAATGATGACAGCAGTATTAGTCATGGCAATCGCTGTGGTCTCAAATGTGTCTGCCCAACAAAACACCGATATGGAAAAACAGTTAAGTCCGAAACAGCTAAGTATGATCAGCATTGCGGCAGTTACTGCTAAGGGAGATCTGATAAAACTTAAGCCAGTGCTTAATAGTGCCCTTGATGCAGGCCTAACCGTAAATGAAATCAAAGAAACACTTATTCATCTGTACGCCTATGCCGGCTTTCCCCGAAGCCTTCGTGGATTGCAAACTTTCATGGCTGTTTTAGACGAGCGCAAAGCCAAGGGCATTAATGATGAGATAGGGGCAAAAGCTTCACCAATCACCGATGAACGTAGCAAATATGAAAGGGGCAAGGCGGTATTGGAAAAATTAACCGGAGCGCCAGAAATGGGACCAAAAACAGGTTATGCGGCATTTGCACCAGAGATAGAGATATTCCTGAAAGAGCATCTTTTCGCAGATATTTTTGAGCGGGATGTGTTAACCTATGCCGAAAGAGAGTTGGTAACCGTCTCGGTACTCAGCAGCATTGGCGGTGTAGAACCCATGTTGCGTTCACATCTAAACATCTGTTTAAATGTAGGTATAACGCCAAGTCAATTACAACAGTTTATAGAAACGATCAAATCAACTATCGGTAAAAAAGAAGCAAAAGCAGCACAAAAAGTTTTGGAAGAAGTGCTGACAAGCAAAAAATAGAATATGAGAAAATTAACATCAATAATCGCATTGGCAATATCAATGGGAGCTACAGATACGATAAGTGCACAGTCGCCGCAAAAAGGCCGTCAACAAAATCCATATACGCTGGTATACGATGGTGCCCTTACCAAAAATGAAGAAGGAAAAGTAAACATTCATCCGGTTACTTATAAAAGTAACAATATTAAAATAGCTGCAAACGTGTATACCCCAGCTAACTATGATCCTTCTAAGAAATACCCGACTGTAGTTGTTGCACATCCTAATGGTGGCGTAAAAGAACAAGTGTCTGGCTTATACGCACAACGATTAGCTGAACAGGGATACATCACAATTACTGCCGATGCAGCGTATCAGGGAGCCAGTGGCGGAACCCCCCGTAATGTAGATAAACCCGCCAACCGGATCGAGGATATACACGCCATGGGCGATTTTATTGCACATTATAAAGGAGTTGACACCGAAAAGCTCGCATTATTAGGCATTTGTGGTGGCGGTGGTTACGCTGTAAAAGCGGCTCAATCTGATAAAAGGTTTAAAGCAATAGCAACATTAAGTATGTTCAATTCGGGCGAGGTAAGGCGCAACGGTTTTATGAACTCACAAATTTCAACTATTCAGGAGCGATTAAAGCAAGCCTCAGATGCACGTACACAGGAAGCAGCAGGCGGTGAAGTAATTTACGCAGGAGTGGCAAATCCAACAGACCAGGAAATTGCCAAAATACCCACAGATTTATATCGCGAAGGATATGTATATTACTACAGAAACTATGTACATCCAAATTCAACCTTTAAGTACACAATGAGCAGCTTAATGGATTTAATGACATTTGATGCCAGTACCAATATGGATTTGATTAATCAACCCTTATTAATGATTGCGGGTAGCAAAGCCGATACAAAATATATGACAGATGAAGCGTTCGGCAAAGCAACCAACGCAAAAAGTAAGGAATTGTTTCTGCTCGATGGGGCTACTCATATACAAACCTATTGGAAGCCCGAATATGTATTGCAGGCCGTAAATAAGCTGGTTAATTTTTATCAAACTAATCTTTAAGATGAAGCGTAATATTAAATATATCCTGACAAGTGTAGTTCTCCTTTTTATGGCTTGCAACAGCAATCAGAAAACAGAAGATGCAAAACAACAAAATGCAATTGTTTTTCCGCAGGGAGAAAAAGTTACCAATGATAATTTTACAGGAACAGTATATGTTCACTCACTAATAGAGGGCGATAGTGTAAATCAGAACAGTGTTGGTAATGTGACCTTCGAGCCAGGAGCAAGAAGCAAATGGCATTCACACCCGGCCGGGCAAATACTGCTCGCTACAGATGGCGTAGGATATTACCAGGAAAAAGGGCAGCCTAAGATAATCCTTCGTAAAGGGGATGTTGTTAAATGTCCGTCAAATATTCCACATTGGCATGGCGCAAGTTCAGATACCGCATTTGTTCAGGTAGCCATCACCGGAAGAGAAAAAGGTCAAACTGTTTGGCTGGAAGCCGTGAGCGATAGCGTTTATCTTTCTAAAGAATGAAGGGGTCGTCCTCTCCACTTTACTTTAGCAACACTTTGATCCCATAAGGATAGGTTTTATCTCCAATTTCCAACTTCGTATAATCCTGATTTGTTGCCTTAAGCCCTTCTAATGGATAATAATATAGCTTACACGGACTATCACTCTTAACCTGCTTAATGGTGTAAGAAAACTCAACATCAGATAAGCCTTTCGTTTCAATTTTGTACCGGTATTCACCCGCCTTTTCATGAAAAACAGCTAGTTCGAGCATCCCAATCAACGGAGAACCCGGGATATTTACAATGCGCCAGTTCGTAAGCGGTGTTGCTGTTCCTTCCAACATTATCTTCAAATCGGTCGTGGTAATCCCTTTTTTAAGAATCAGGTTGTCTCCTGTCTGCTTATCGGCAAGGACAATCATAACCCTTAACGGTGGACTTTCATTCAGGATACCATCGCAAGGATCAGAGTTCTCCCCATTTTTTTTGCAGCCCAGCAGCACGGAAAAAAGAACCAGTAGTAAAATCGAGTAGCGTAATATTTTCATAGAAGCGAAGATATTTATTTGGTTTCAACATCGCAAATAACCCAAAAATTATCCTCCAGACTAACACTCCGTTATCTACACTAACCAAAATTACTTATATTTGCTAATAAATTATTACCTGTTACCTAAAGGTTATCAGATAATATCAACATTGTTTTATGGAGCAAATAGAAGAGCAACCAGTAAATAAAGAATTTACCGAAGAATGTACCAAGGTACTCAACGCGGTATCAGACGCACTGTATGCCGTAGGTGGCAAATGGAAGCTGATGATAATAATTGCAATGGCAAGGGGAAATAATAGATTTTCAGAGCTTCAGAGACAGGTCAAAGGTATTTCCGCCAGGGTGCTATCAAGCGAATTGAAGGAACTGGAAATGAACGGATTTATAATTAAAAAAGTTGCCGTGGGTTATCCGGTAACAATCGAATATCAATTACTTCCCTATAGCCATACACTTGAAAAGGTCGTTGCCGCAATGACCGAATGGGGCATTCAGCACCGGGAAAAAATTAAAAGTGAAAGGTCATCTAAATCTTCAAAAGCTTAAATGCCGCCGTTAGTATTTATTAATGGATGGGGCTTCAAAAGCCCCATTCGCCCAAAATAACCCTAATTGCTCAGTGGTCTTTCCTCTACAATTATAAAGTAGCCGATGCGTTCCTTTATTAGCCATTTTCCATTAAGACACACATATTTGTCATCGTACTTAACACTATAATCAGTAATAACATTCTTGCCTTCAACCTCTCTTATCATCTTAAGTTGAGAAAAAGAAACACCTGTAGCGGTATCTCCATCAATTTTTACCGTATGCTGCCCGTTCATAGTAAAATAGGTCTTTACCAACGATGCATGCCCGTTAAATTCTTTTTCCATGGATTCTGTTCCAGAAACATTTGCTGCTAAAAAATCACCCATATAAACTTTATATGTGGTATCTGACGTAAATAAGCCCATTACTTCCGAGATCTTTTTTTCATCACTTAAATAGGCATAAGCATCTATTAAGTCCCTTAATTCTTCTTTGATTTTTAAAATTTCTAATGTCATGATTTTTAGTTTTATATGTAAAAAGTTTTATTTTTTGCGAGTGCGATAATGCTGTTTTCGTTATGCCAGAAATGATGGGTCGATTTGATAAGCGTCGAATAATTGGTATGCCTTGAGGTTTTTTTGATCAAGTCCCATACGCAAATCCAAGGCAGAAAGGTCTGTTCCAATTGGGCTGAACTGTATCCCCTTAAGCAGAGCGGTATTGATGACTAGTCCAATTGCTAAACTCGTAGTCTTATCCGCCCATCCCAATAATTCCTTTTCGCTGTCTATCATGTTGCTATAATTCATAAGGAAATCAGACCTGAAAGGAGGGAGAATGGTCTGATGCTCCTTAGATCTTGTTGCGTAGTCAAGTAGGTCCTTACCATTAAAATCAGTCCTTTTAAGAACAAGCAACTGAAAAGGGGCAAACAAGGTCTTATCCATCTCAAGGCCAGAAAGTTCGTTGCGGTCAATGCGGATCATCGTAAATGGCCAGGCACCCATTGAAGGCATAAGAGGAAAGATGTCCAGTATCGAAGAATCTATTATTTGTTCTAGTCCCATATTTATTATCGTTTACAATTCGTTTAATTATTTATTCGTTTTTGATGCCAGCAAAATTATAGTATATTTAGTTACAATTTATTAGTAGTTACCTAAAGGTTATGAAGTAATAAGTGTTCAGCTGCAGCAGAGAAGGGAATAATGAATTCGGGTAGTTGATTTGAATTTCTTAACTTTGTACAATGGCTACGAAAATCGAACGTCCGGTATCAGAATTCAAAAGTGAATTGTTATCGCTAAATAGGCAATCTAATTTAAGGGGTACCGGCAACCCTGGCAGATCTCTGTACAAATAACCGGAAACATCTTAACAAAAATGGAATCGGAAAATAAAACACAATACGATTACGAAATAACAAACCCTGGAATAAATGTATTACTTCCATATATTCATCAGTACATTTATTTCAGGGCTTCAAACGGAAATGGCTTACAAAAAGGTCTTTATCCGAGTGACCATGTATCGTTAATATTCAATTTCAGTAGAACAAAGCTTGATAATAAATTGTGCCCTAATACTATTTTAATCGGATTACATGAAGATGTTCACATTATGCAGTCTGACCAGGAAGAGGTAGATAGCATTATTATTCGTTTTTCATCAATAGGATTTACTGCTTTTAGTAAAACGCATACCCACAATATCACCAACAAAATCCTTGATGCAAAAGTTGTGTTTGGCGATGCAATTATGTATTTGTTTAATGCAATGCAAATAACAAAAGATGTAAAAATAAGACAGGATATGTTGGACACATTTTTTGTCGAATTACTAAAAAAATCTGAATCTCTATCTCCTTGTTATGCAGAGCTTACAAATGCTATACAATCAGACCCAGGTTACATCATTCCTGAAACAGAGGATATAAGTTATCGTCACTTATCACGAATGTTTAAGCAAATAATAGGTGTAAATATCCAAACATACAGGCGTTTGGCTAGGTTTGAAGCCGCTCGCCAACTGTTGATACAGGAAACAGATACTTCGCTTACCAACATTGGTTATCAATCTGGGTATTACGATCAGGCGCACTTCGCAAAGGAGTTTAAAAAACTGTCAGGTTTGCGAGCTAAGTATTTTGCCCCGCTTTGTTGGGTTTAATTCTCAAAATTTCTTAATGTCCATTGTGTACAATTTTATGCGCTCAGTGCAGCATAGTTTTGTAGAAAATTAAATTACAATGGAAATTATCATTTATGCAGCCGTATCGGCTAATGGACAAATTTTACTAACTAGCTCAGATGGTTATCAAGTGCCAACAGAAGTATTGTATGACTGCATTGGACTAGCTCATCAAACAGGTAATATGGTTGTTGGATTTAATACCTATCGCTTGTTTTTTAGCGATCCTAATGCCCTCGAAGCATTTAAAGGGGTAGAAGTTACTGTGCTTTCTGATGCTGAAAATATTGCACAAGAAGGTGTTACATTCCTGAATAGTACAGAGGCTGTAATTGAGTATTACAAAGCCAAAGGTCATTCTAAAATATTTGTTGCAGGCGGAGCAAAAACCTATCAGCTTTTCGCCAATAAAGGTTACTCAGATGAGCTCTATTTAAACTACATTCCTATGCTGTCGGGTAGTGGTGTGCCGATTGTTACCAATGCGGAAGTAAACAAGTCGTACGCATTGGTTGAACATAAAGTAATTGCAGAAAATATAGTTCAGTTGCATTACAAAGTAAACGGATAATAATGAAAAAGGCTATCCTATTTGGAGCTACTGGCTTTGTTGGTTCTGCATTACTTTGTGAACTATTAAATAATTCTGAGTACAACGAAGTTACGGTTGTTGTCAGAAAGGATTTAAACATTAGTCACCCAAAGTTGAAGGTTTTAATTGGTGGTTTTAGTGCTATGCCGAAGTTGATAGAAACCGTTGTTGTAGATGAGATATTTATTTCTCTTGGTGCTATTCAAAACAGCAGCCAATACGCTGAAGAGTATTATCAGATTGACCACGATTATCCGGTTATTGCAGCAAAAACAGCAAAGCAAAACGGTGCTAAGTCTGTTTTCCTGGTAACTGCGGCAGGCGCAAATCCTAACTCAAGATTGAAATACGTAAAAACAAAAGGCGAAACTGAACGAGACATCATCGCGTTGGATTTTCAATACACGCACATTTTCCGACCGACAATGATTGTTGGGAACAGACCAGATAAACGTCCTTTTGAAAAAATCGGAATGAAGGTATGGAAACTAATTCATCCGATTTTTATTGGCAGGCAGAAGAATTACCATGAAATTGATGGAAAGGATATCGCAAAGGCAATGAACAATGCAACTTCTCAACAATCAGAAAAAGTGAAAATTTATAATTGGAAAGAGATGATGGCAGTTTTACGCTTTAGTAAAACGGAGTTGAAATGAATGATTTAACACGAGTTGAGCCCCTTAGAAAGATAAATTGAGCCGCACAGTAAAGTTTGCTGGTAATGTTTTGACTAGGTTTGCCTATCTTGACATATATTTTGGACATGACTAGCGAACAATCAGCAAAATTAAGAACCATTCATTATTCGGGCATATTCCTATCCTGTTTTTCGGATTATAGTGAAAAATGCATTCATGCTACTCCCGAACATGTGCTCTTGTACCTGTATTCAGGCGAGCAGGTTATTGAAGACCGAAATCAGCAAATTACCATACAGGCTGGAGAATGTGCATTCATCAGAAGAAACCATAGGCTTTTGATGTACAAAAATAGCAAGGGCGACCAGCTTTACAAGGGAATCTCTCTAACCTTTAATCGGGCTGTGCTGCGCGATTTCTACAGCAAGATGAAGAAATCAGATATGCCCAAGCGCGTCAATATTCCAGAAGAGAACGTGTTTAAGATTGAGCCGCGGGCAGATATCAACAGCCTTTTTCAATCCCTGACGCCCTATTTTGATGATGGGGTAAAGCCAACCGAAGGTGTGGCGAGGTTAAAACTACAGGAAGGGATTTATGCACTACTGAACAGCTCGGATATTTTCTTTCCGATATTGTTTGATTTTACCGAACCCTGGAAAATGGATATCCTTGAATTCCTTAACGAGAACTATATGGATGAGCTTTCAATGGAACAAATTGCCTCTTATACCGGGCGAAGTCTTGCCACATTTAAACGGGATTTTAAGAAGATCAGTAACCTTAGTCCGCAAAAATGGTTAATTAAAAAGCGTTTAGAAGCCGCCTATGTGAAGCTCAAGGAAGAAGGCAAAAAAGTACAGGAAGTATATGTAGAGGTTGGTTTCAAAAACCCTTCGCATTTTTCTACCGCATTTAAAAAGCAGTACGGATTTCCTCCAACCGAGGTTTAGTACCTTTAAATTGAGCTTCTGAGAAAAGCAAATTGAGCCCCACAGCAACGTCGCTGCGGGGCTTTCTTTTTAATTTTGCTTTATGAAAAATGCGACAGTAGAATCAGACATCCTGGAAAGGTTAAAGGCGGGCGAGCCGATAAGGCTTACTGACCCTGAATACTTTAAGATCAATGACATAGTTGTCCGCACGATGAAATTGTCGCAGGCACTCAATAATGCCGGCGATATCGATCAGGCACGAAATTTTTTGAGTGAAATCATAGGCGCTAAAATTGATAGTAGCACCACCATTTTTGCTCCGTTTTACACCAATTTCGGTAGGTTCATCACAATCGGAAACAACGTTTTTATCAACCACGCGTGCTCATTCCTTGATATGGGCGGTATTACGCTCGAAGATCATGTGCTTATCGGACCAAGAGTAAATCTGGTTACTGAAAATCACCCACTAGACCCTGCTGATAGAAGGGCAGTTGTCACTAAACCCATCTTAATTAAACAAAATGCATGGATTGGTGCTGGTGCAACCATACTTCCCGGGGTAACCATTGGCGAAAATTCAATTGTTGCCGCAGGCGCCGTAGTCTCAAAAGATGTTCCTGCTAACACCATAGTAGGTGGCGTTCCCGCAAAAGCACTCAAACAAATAGATAGAATTTAATAAAGCAAATAACAATGAGAAAGATAACACTAACAATAGTCGCAGTGCTGATAGCTGCAACTCAGCTGGCCGCACAAACTGCGCAAAAAAGATCAACTAATAAAAATCAGGAGAAAATGAATACTACAGAGCAATCAGAGCATTATACATTCAAATTAAGCGATAAGGTTACACGCCAAAAAGTTACTTTTAAAAACCGTTATGGAATTACGTTATCTGGCGATCTATATCTACCTATAAACCATGGGAACGAGAAATTAGCTGCGCTTGCCATTAGCGGACCTTTTGGTGCAGTTAAACAGCAATCTTCAGGTCTATATGCCAATATAATGGCTGAACGTGGCTTTGCTGCAATCGCATTCGACCCATCTTATACTGGCGAGAGTGGTGGGGAACCAAGAAACGTAGCCTCACCGGATATTAATACCGAAGATTTTAGCGCAGCAGTTGACTATCTTGGATTACAGCCATTTATTGACAGGAATAAAATAGGAATTATCGGAATCTGTGGTTTTGGTGGTATGGCACTAAATGCGGTGGCAGTAGATAAACGTGTTAAAGCCGTTGCCACAACTAGAATGTATGACATGACCAGGGTGATGTCTAAAGGTTATAATGACTCGATGACAATTGAACAACGTACCCAAATGCTTGAAAAGATCAGCCAACAACGTTGGAAAGATGCCGAAAATGGAAGCCCGGCAGATGGACCTCGTAATTTGCCTGAGAAATTGAAGGGAGACGAGCCTCAGTTCGTTGTAGATTATTTTAACTACTATCGTACGCCACGTGGCTTTCATCCTAATTCGGTCAATTCAAATGGCGCATGGCTTGTTATCAATCCATTATCATTTATGAACATGCCATTGTTATCTTACATTAAAGAGATCTCTCCGCGACCAATTCTACTAATAGCAGGAGCAAATGCACATTCACGCTATTTCAGTGAGGACGTATATAAAATGGCTGCAGAGCCTAAAGAGCTGATGATTATTCCAAATGCAGTTCATGTTGATTTATACGATAAGGTTGATGTTATCCCTTTTGATAAATTGACCTTATTTTTTAAAACACACCTAAAATAGCGGCTATGAAACATTCATTTTTAATCTCTACCTTACTGATGCTGGTGATTGGATGCAGTGCATCATCATGTGACAAAAGCGACAGCAACATTAATCCTGATCCTGTTGACATGTCTACAGTTTAATATTTTTGTGTTATGAATTACTTAACGCGATTCTATTTGATCTATCATGGCCGTCTTTATAGCAGCTAAAGCATGATCCCTTGCCTGGGCAAAAGATATACTGTACATGCGTTCAATCGAACGTAAATTTTTTGGGAAACGAGACAATAGGTTATCGTAATAATCATCCAGAAGTTCTGGTGATGGTTTTCGGATCGTAACGCTAAGGTCAAAACAGCGAAGCAACGATGGTTCAATAAACTCACTATAATCCGTAGCACAGATCAGCAAGGCATTATCCGGGTAGTAATCAATCAGATGAATCATTGTGTTAACTAATTGACTTATATTATCCCCATCTTTTATATCAGTACTTCTTACTTTACTTATCTCATCAAACTCGTCAATAAATAATACTGCTTTTTCTTTAGCTGCTAAATTAAAAACAGTTTTAATGTTGTGTGTGATATCGTTAATAGAACCGGAGATGATATTGTTTAGATTTAATACAATTAAATTTTTATCCAAACCAGATGCGATGGCCTTAACTGTGTAAGTTTTGCCACAACCTGGGCTTACATTCAGCAACATCTTATTGTCAATAGGCAAACCATATTCGTTTAACTCTTTAAAATAACGATGTTCACGTATTAACCGTGTAATTATTTGCTTATTCGTTTCGTCCACAAAAAGGTCGTCAAGCAACACCTTTTCGCTATCGTTAATAAAATAATTATATGTATACATTCTCCATCTAGTTGAAAGCGTGCAGTATTAAGTCCCATCAAGGTGAAGACCTCCATTTCCTATATACTTACTTATTACAAAAATGGAGCCATATACAGATTCTCAGGAATTTACACAAAAAAAATCCTCAAAAACATCCCATATTTGTAATTCTCAAAGTAAATGCAGCCGAAGGAATATATTATTGTATCTATAATACCATTTTCTCTTATAATTGCAAGAAATATTAAGGAATTATGGATTTTTACGGATACATCAACACTGTTCAACTAGATTTACCAGAGGGTTCACCCACAGATTACCCTTTTAACATTCCAACCTTAAAACATTTTAAAAAAATAGTATTTCATCCAAAAGTGACCTATTTAATTGGTGAAAATGGGATGGGTAAATCAACTTTACTGGAAGCAATAGCGGTTAATTTAGGTTTTAATGCCGAAGGTGGTAGTAAGAATTTCAATTTTGATACACAAGCTACCCACTCTAACCTACATAATTATTTAAGAATTTCTAAAGGTGTTCAGAGAATGCGCGATGGCTTCTTTTTAAGAAGCGAAAGCTTTTACAATCTGGCATCTGAGATAGACGCGAGGGACTTAGACACAGATCTAGTATCAAACCGGGCAACGCCCATCATTAATTCTTATGGAGGCAAGTCCCTGCATAAACAATCTCATGGGGAATCATTCTGGGCGCTTTTCATGAATCGCTTTGGAGGATCAGGACTTTATATTCTGGACGAACCAGAGTCTGCGTTGTCCATTACCCGCCAGATGGCAATTTTGGCACAAATAGACAAGTTGGTTAATAAACGTTCTCAATTCATTATTGCCACACACTCACCAATTATATTAGCCTATCCTGATGCTACTATTTACCAGATGACACCAGAGGGAATAAATAAAGTAAAGTACAATGAGTCTGATACTTATCAATTATACAAGGGATTTCTAGATAATCCTAAGCAAATGACATCGATCTTATTGGATAATCAATAATATTTACTTTGCCTATACTCATTTGGCGTCATTCCTGTTCTCTGTTTGAACAGGCGTGTAAAGTGCTGTTGGTATTTAAACCCTAATTCATCTGCAATATTATTAATGGATTTAAAAGGATCAAATATTTTAATCTTGGCTTCGTCTATTAATTTCGATTGAATGTAATCCAATGCAGTATTTCCGGTTTCTTTCTTTATTAAATCCCCAAAATAATTTGGAGATAAATGCAATTGTTCTGCGCACCAGGCTACAGTTGGCAAACCTAAATTTTGTGTCAAATCGGATTTGAAGTAACCACTCAATAGGTTTTCAAATCGCACTAAAAAATCATTATTAGCATTGGTACGTGTTAAGAATTGACGATCATAAAAACGCATACAGTAATTGAGAAAAAGTTCAATATTCGACACAATTAATGTTTTACTATGTTTGTCAATATTCAAATCAATTTCAGACGAAATCTTCTCAAAACAATCATTAATGGTTGCTCTTTCCTTTTTCGACAAATGAAGAGCTTCGTTCACCCCGTAAGAAAAAAAAGAATAATCCTTTATATGTTTCCCCAGATGGGTCCCAACAATCAAATCAGTATGAAATACTAAAGCCTTTCCCGAAGGCTTAATAATTTCTCCTTTGCTGTCAATACCATATACCTGGCCTGGCGATATAAATACAAGTGTCCCATCTTCGTAATCATACGGTTGACAACCATAACGCATATCTCCACACTTTATATACTTTAAGAAAACAGCATAAACTCCCATATATCGTCTGAAATATTGATAAGTAGGGATCTCATCAAAGTTAACTACGCTTACCAAGGGATGCAATGTGTCTACCCCCATAGATTCGTTATACTGCCTTACGGTATCAATCCTTTCAACGTCCTTCATAGTATAAAAGTTGCAGATACAAATTTAATAAACCAAAGCTGATAGACAGCCGCTTTGCTAAATTATCAGTAAAAGTGGTAAATAAATCAGTATTTTGTATAAGACCCCTGCAGCTTCAACTGTCGAGATTTGCATTAGAAATAATCAGGAGAATAGTCCTCTTTAAACATTTATTTATGAACACCCATTTTAAACAATAAACTATGTCTAAAAAAAGAGTATTTGTTGGTTGCTTTTTTCTTTTAATGATAATCAATGTAAACACAATGCACGCACAAAATAATTCCGATACAAATACCGTCTTAAACACTGGGCAACAAAGTATTGTAAACATTTCTGCACTCACGGCTACAGGAGATTTGGAAAAACTAAAGCCTCAGCTAAATACAGGATTGGATGTTGGGCTAACTATTAATGAAATAAAAGAAGTTTTAACACAACTATACGCTTACTGTGGTTTCCCCAGGAGCCTGAATGCGATAGGCGTTTTTATAAATGTTTTGGAAGAAAGAAAATCTAAAGGCATTCATGATCAGCAGGGTAGAGACATAGTTACAGCTAACAGTACAACCGACAAATACGAGCAAGGCAGAAAAGTTTTAGAAATATTGACCAAAACAACACAAGCAAAACCTGCACCTGGCTTTGGGGAATTTGCACCTCGTATCGATGCTTTCTTAAAAGAGCATTTATTTGCAGACATTTTCAATAGCGATATACTTACTTACCAGCAACGGGAATTGGCAACCATTTCGGCATTAACTGCAATGCAGGGGGTACAATCACAGTTGAGTGCACACATAGGGATTGGAAAAAATACTGGGATTACTGATAGTCAAATGCTGCAAATTGCTGTTCTAATTGAGCAATGTGTCAGCAAGACCCAATCCAATACATTGCGTAAGCTACTATCGCAACCTACAGTTTCAGTTGTCGAACCAGATATGTTGGTACGTATTTCTGAAATTGAAATTCTGCCAGAATACCTGGAACAATACAATACCATTTTAAAAGAAGAAGCAGCTGCTTCTGTTAAATTAGAACCCGGAGTGATTGCTATTTTTCCAATGTATGTGCAGAAAACCCCAACACAAATAAGAATTATCGAGATTTATGCTAGTAAGGCGTCCTATCAATTGCATTTAAAGACGCCTCATTTTCAGTACTATAAAACCAATACACTTAAAATGGTTAAATCATTAGAGCTGGTAGATATGACCAGCGTTGATAAAGAAACAATGTTGGAGATTTTTAAGAAATTGAATTAAAATATATCAGGAATACTTATTTATTACCAAGTTGTTCCGCTAAACCGATCAAAATTCCTTCTACTCCACGAATGTAGCACAACCGGTACACTCCTTCGTAATCAACCATTTCACCAACTAGCTGAGCACCATGTTTGCTCAGCCTGGATACCACCTCGTCAATATCCTCAACGGTGAACATCACACGTAAATAACCGACCGAGTTCACTGGTGCCGTACGATGATCAGAAATAACAGCTGGCCTTAGAAATTGCGAAAGTTCCAAACGGCTGTGGCCATCAGGGGTAACCATCATGGCAATCTCTACATGCTGATCGCCCAGTCCGGTAACACGACCAGCCCATTCACCTTCAATAGTGGCTCGCCCTTCAAGCTTTAGGCCCAATTCCGTAAAAAATGGGATAACATTGTCAAGGGATTCGACAACGATGCCCACATTATCCATTCTTATTAATTTACTTTTTGACATAGTTTTTTCTCCTTAAATTTATTATTGGTTTTCAGGTGCACCTTTAGGATCCATCCATACAAACTCCCAATGGTGACCATCAAGGTCTTCAAAACTGTGCTGGTACATAAAGCCGTAATCGGTGGCCGGATTAGGTATTGTGGCACCTGCCGCTTGTGCTTTGTTTACCATTTCGTCAACAGCCTCTTTACTATCGGCAGATAGGCAAATAGAACACTCTACCGCTTTGTGGGCATCTACAATTTCTTTTTTAGTAAAAGTCTGAAAGAAGGGTTCTGTAAGCAGCATAATGTAAATAGTATCACTGATGATCATACAGGTTGCTTTCTCGTCGGTAAATTTTGGGTTAAAAGTATAACCAAGTTTGGTAAAAAAAGCTACCGATCTGCTTAGGTCTTTTATTGGTAGGTTCACAAAAATTTGAGTTGCCATATTGTCTTTTTGTTTTTGATTTATTCAAAGGTACAGTAATGGTCCTCACTTTTAAATGTGCAAGAATGACAAATTAAGGGGGGAAATGCGACTAATAATAGTTAACAGCATTATCAAACCGCCATCATCTCGACGACTACAGACTCACCCAGTTCTGCAGAAAGCGTTACTATTGAGCTCTTCTTTTCTCATCAAAAGATATGTTCTTATTGTTTCCTGAAACCTTTGATCTTCCGAATAAGTAGGTAAGACCAAGACCGAAGGTTTTATAATAATAGTCAGCTATTTCCGTGCGCAAAAATCCGCTAAAACGTGTCTCATATTTGTTTACCGTACCCAGAAAGTAAGATGGGTTGATGATCAAATTATCGTTAAGCAACTTTAATCTGGCACCCACCCTAAAATCACGTTGACTGTATGTGTAAGTATTCCCACTGGTTGAGGGAAGGCTCTGGCTGTAGTTCAGATACAAATTTAGCAGTTTAGTTGCCTTGAAACTATTATTGAAACTAAACGATGCAGAGGTTCCGTTTTGGATGGGAATAGCTTCTATTTTGGATTTTGAGGATGAATAAAAAAAGGAGGCTGAGCTGCTATTTTCCCACCACTTAAAAAATGTCCGGTTAATGGAAACATAAGCTCCCACGTTATCCCGGCTTATAAAGTTTCCTCCACTTGAAACCACTAGTGGCCCCTCAATCGTTGTAAGTAATGAATTTACATCACTTGCATGTTGTGTGAATACAGTAAAAGAAACCATGCTTTTATATAGGTAGTTAAGTTCGAAATTGTTACTGTACGAAGGTAAGAGGAGTGGATTTCCGATAAAATAAGTATAAATGTTTGTATAATAGGCAAAGGGATTTAAGGAACTAAGGCCCGGGCGGTTAATTCGCCTCGAATAATTTAAGGAAACAACATTGCTTTCGTCAGCCTTGTAAACAATATAGGCCGTAGGAAATAGGGCACCATAATTACGCTTATTGCGCTGATCTAAAGTAGGCGAGTAACCATCCGTCATCGTGTACTCATAACGTAATCCTGCCTTCACCGTCAATTTTTTTGAAAGTTCAGATGACATACTGAAATAAGAGGCCAGGTTTTTTTCAGTATAGTTGAATTCGTTGCTACGCATTTTGTCCAACAAGAAATTTTCGTGAACATAATTATAGTACTCCACATCAGCATTATTATTAAAATTAGCGAACTTAACACCTGTTTCTATTTTAGCCCATTTATAAGGTAATGTTAAATCTGATTGAATAGACCAAATATTGTATTTTGACGAGTTATTATTGCGAACTGCAGCATAAGTGCTTTCAGATTCAGAAACAAAATTATTTCTTATTTCAGGCCTGTTCGAGAAAAAATTAACAGAACTACTTAATTTCTTTCCGGCCGAATCAATCATTAAATCGTGGTATAC
The DNA here is from genome assembly GCF_946479715.1 of uncultured Pedobacter sp. The sequence continues at coordinate 16,722 of NZ_CAMLHF010000108.1, forward strand.
ATTTAAGGTCTGTGCAAATAATGGCCTAAACATTTCGCCGTTAGTGTTCAAAACCGAGTCTACAATATTGCCCTTACCATAGCTATAACTATTAACAAAGACATCGTTCTCTTTGCTTTGTGAAATATTATAAATAAACCCGATGTTATTGCGCTTATTTAACTCATAATCTATACTTAAACCAGCTTGTAAACCTGGTGTAATGGATATACGTTGCTCGTTACTAAGGATTTGACTAGAGTCTCCAACCATATTGAGCCAATTGTCCTGCATATTGTGATAACGTGATTGGCCAAATGTAAAAGAGCTGTTAACTTTTTTTGAGCGGAAAAAAAGAGCCAGATTGTTGTTATAGGAGGCGTAGAAGCCCTGCCGATATGTTGAACTCAACGATCCGCGCCACCCCAAAGATTCGTTTTTCTTTAAAACAATGTTAATCAGGCCGGCATTTCCCTGGGCCTCATATTTTGCTGGTGGATTGGTAATGATCTCGATTTTTTCCACACCTTCAGATCTGAGTGCTTTCAGATAATTAGTCAGGTCGGTTCCGCTTAAATAAACTATTTTCTCATTTACCATAACCCCCAAACCGCCTTTGCCGGCCATGGAAACGCCATTGTCGGATACCTTTAAAAAAGGCGCCACCTGCAAAGCCTCAAAGAGGGAAGAACCATTTGCCATCATAGTGTTGTTCAAGTTAAATATCCATCGATCAACCTTTCGTTCAAGAACGGGACGTTTACTTTCAATGGCGACTTCCTTGAGCTCTTTTAATTGCTTGTTGAGAACTACATCAGTTAATTTAACAGGAGAGCCGTCAAATTTAATATTGTTTAACAACTGGCTGTTGTAGCCAATGCACGAAACCTTAACGGTAAATACACCGTTTTTTAAATTAGTGATCTCGAAATAACCCTGTTTGTTACTTGCCTCATATTTTACCAGGGTTGAGTCTGCAGCGTTTAAAACTGTTATGGTTGCACTTTCAACTCCCTTACCTCCGGTTTCTATTACCCTGCCAGAAACAGCCTGTGCAACACTTTGATTAATTACACTTAAAAGCAAAAGAAAACTTAATGTGCA
>NZ_CAMLHF010000109.1 GCF_946479715.1 uncultured Pedobacter sp.
CTTGAAATGTCTTTTCTGCTACTTGGAATAGCATTTTTGTAAAATAATTTTTATGCTTATATATTTTGCCTTTTGAAGTTGATGCGCAACAAAATGGCAAGATAACCGGAACGGTTAGGGATGACAAGCAAACCCTGCCTTCTGTAAGCGTACTTTTATATACAGCCAAAGATTCTGTACTGGTTACCACTGGAATGACCGATGGAGACGGCAAGTTTAATCTTCCAGCTTCCCCTGGATCTTACTATGTTTTATCAACTTTTGTTGGTTATAATAAAGTGAAAACACCGGTATTTGAACTTAAGGGCTCAACATTTGAGCTGCCGGCAATAGTGCTTAAGGAAAATACGAATAAACTAAATGAGGTGAGCATTACAGCATCAAAACCTGTTTTGGAAAGAAAAGGGGATAAACTGATTTTCAATATTGAAGCTACACCCTCTGCCGCAGGGCTTAATGGCCTCGAGGTGCTCAGAAAGGCTCCGGGAGTTACCATTGATCATAATGAGAATATCTCTCTTGCCGGCAAAGGCAATGTATTGGTAACTATTGACGGCAAACAGACTTATTTGAGTAGTGCTGAAGTAGTAAGCCTGCTTAAGTCGATGCCAAGTTCAGAGATCGAAAGTATTGAGATCATCAACAATCCGGGCGCGCGATACGATGCAAATAGTACGGGTGGAATCATCAACATCAAAACAAAGAAAAGCCTTGCTATTGGCTTTAACGGTAATTTGACGCTCGGTGTTGGTTATAATAAACGTTTGCAAGCCAATCCAGGTATTAATCTAAACTATCGCAGGCAATTTTTTAATGTATTTGGGTCTTATGACTACAATAGGTGGCCTTTTCAGGAGAACCTTACCATTGATAGGGTAACTCCCGGTATGAATTCAAAACAATTGTATTTTAGCCAGAGAAATAGAGATACTTCAGTTTTTGCATCGAATAATTTTAAAATTGGAACGGATTTCTTTCTGACCAAAAATCATACACTTGGTGTTTTGTTTAAGGGTAATTTGAATGGATTTGATCAAAATGGTTTTAGCAGAATTGCTATTGGCGATTCGTTTGCAAAACCAGATTCCATATTGCAAACTCCAGGTAAAAACTCAACAGATCGCACTAATTTTTCGTACAATATCAACTACAAAGGGATATTGGATACCGCAGGACAGGAAATTACTATTGATGCCGACTACTCAACATTTAATGGGAACAATAAAGCAAGTTTTGTAAACCGCTTTTTCCTTCCTGATGGAACTTTTTTTAAGGACGGACAGATATATAGGAATTTTTCGCCTTCGGATATCAACATTAAAGCCATTAAAGCAGATTACGTATTACCTCTTAACAAAGTGTTCAAGCTTGAAACAGGTATCAAAGTAGCCAGTGTGAAAAGTGATAACAATTTTGTTTATGAGAATGATGTTAATGGAGAGTGGATACAGGATAACGACCGTAGCAATCGCTTTAAGTACGATGAACAGGTAAGTGCTGCTTATGCCATTCTGAACATCAACACTGGTAAGTTCTCAGTGCAAACAGGTCTTCGTGCAGAACGCACTCAATCTACAGGTAATTCGGTTACGATAAATCAGGTGAATAAACGAACTTATACTGATTTTTTCCCTTCGGTAACATTTAGCCGAAATTTCGATGCGGATAACGTTGCAAGTTTATCTTATTCAAGGAAGATCAACAGGCCAAATTATCAGAACCTTAATCCATTTATTTTTTATCTTGATCAGTATACTTATAACGAGGGTAATCCTAATCTTAAACCGGAATACTCTACAAACTTTGAAGCGACTTATTTATGGAAACAAAAATATAGTGTGGCACTTGCTTATTCACACACCTCGGATGTAATCACACAGATCTTATTACAGAATGAAGCGAAAAAATCGATGTACCAGACGGTACTTAACCTTGCTTCTAATGATGTGGTATCACTTACGCTTAATTTCCCTGTAAAAATAAGTAAATGGTGGAACCTGAATAACAATCTGGTTGGTTATCATAAACAAATCCAGGCACCGGATCTTAACGGAACAGATCTTAACTCAAAGCAATTCAGTGCCAGCTTGTATACTCAGAACAATTTTACGCTAAGCAAGCTCTTCAGTGCAGATGCTTCGGTATATGCAAGTACGGCACAGATAGATGGGGGATTTAAAGTGAAAAGTATGCTAACGGCTGATGCGGGTCTGCGTTACAGCTTTCCAAACCGGAATGGTAATTTAAAACTCGGAGTTGGCGATATTTTTCATAGTCAGAGAGGTAGAGTATTTAGCACATTGGCTGGTAATGTATACAACCTTGAGCAATGGGGTACTTCGACCAATGTGAGGTTAACTTTTACGTATCGTTTCGGGAAAACCAGTGTTAAGTCTGAACGAAGCAGGCAGACAGGGCTTGACGCGGAACAAAAGAGATTGGGAGGGAAATAATACTTCAATTTCTAATCTGGCCGAAAATCAGTCTTTTTTGGAAAATTGAATTTCCAAATCCCGGAGTGCCTTATTATATCCTTTCCTGTCAATAAAGGCATTAGGATTATAAGCACCACCGAGTTTGTGCTTCTTATGAAGCCCAAACTGGCTGGCATGAGAGGAAAGCCAGATATCGAATGTGAGTTTTTTCATAGCGCTTATTGTATAAGCATAGTCCTTAGCGATTTCAGGATATGAAGTTACTTCAGAGAATTTTTTATCAGTAACGATTGTAGGCATATTGGCAATTAAAACCTTATAAATTCGGCCTCCATCTTTTACATCAAACAAGAAGCTACAAGAACCCTTTGTATGGCCTGGATGATGAAGCATAACCAGCTTCATGTCATCTAACCGTACGGTATCGCCATTATGCAATAAGCGTTCAGCTTTTATGGGTTCATAAGTAGGTCCATGGCCTCCTAATGCATAATCTGAACTGCCTCCATCAGCTGCAACCGCGGCGTCCTTTTTATCTACCATAAATTTAGCTCCGGTTGCTTTTTTAATTGCAGACATTGCTCCCATATGGTCATAGTGTGCCTGCGTGGTCAGTAATATCTTGATATCATTAAATTTAAAGCCCAAGGTTTCAACGTTCGCCTTAATCACTTTCAGAGAAGAGGCAAGTCCGGTATTAATGAGGATATTCCCTTTTGGAGTAACAATGAGATAACAGGCAAGATCTTCTGTACCCACATAATATAAATTGCCGGCAATGCGAAAAGGCTTATAAGATTTAGACCATTCTATTGGTGTATCTTTTGGTTCTTTTACCTGTTGAGCTGTTGCAGGAAAAGAACTGAAAAATAAAATAACTGTAAGAGTAGTGAAATAATGTCTAAACATAGGAAATGATTTATAGCTAATATATGGGAATATTAATGAGGGTGTATCATAATTTATGATACACCCTCATTTTTATAAAGTTACATCGGCTAGTGAAATATAACCTACCAGAATTTCACATATAATGCAGCAATGATCAGTAGCGTAACCACTATCAGAGCCAGTGTAGATGGAGAAACTTTAAACATGGATTTATCCAGTTCAAATGCTTTAGGATTTACTTTAGGGCCGGCCAAACTCATTGCAATCATAATGGCCATGGTAAAGAAGAAAGAAAGACCCATACAGATATGGAATGGAATCTCAAAACCACCTTTGCCATTAGGATAGGCTGTATATAAGAAAGTATCGTTACCTAGCAGGCTTGGGCCATTTCATTGAAGAATACCGAAAACAGGAAGCCTGCCAGTACACCGGCGATGGCTGCACTACCAGTAGTTCTTTTCCAGAACATGCCAAGAATAAACATCGCAAACACACCCGGACTGATGAAGCCTGTGTATTTTTGAATGAAGGTAAAACCACCCTCGCCACCAATGCCTAACAAATCGTTCCAGGTAAAGAGAACTGCCAGGATCATACCTATAAATACTGTTGATCTGCCAACTAATACCAGGTTCTTTTCTTCTGTGCCTTTCTTGAAATATTTTGCATAAATATCAAGGGTAAAGATGGTGGAAATACTGTTTACTTTACCGGCAAGTGAAGCTACAATAGCTGCGGTAAGTGCCGCTACAGATAGTCCTTTAAGGCCTGTAGGTAAAAAGGTAAGGATGGCTGAATATGCACCATCTTTGCCACCAATCAATTGAGGCAGGTGTCCGCCTTTGTACAATACATAAGCTGCAATACCCGGCAACATCACGATCAATGGCATCATAAGCTTCAAAAGACCTGCGAAAAGTATTCCGGTTCTTGCGGTTTGCAGATCTGCACCAAGTGCGCGCTGAGTGATATACTGGTTACATCCCCAATAATTAAGGTTGATGATCCAGATACCAGCCACGTAAGAAGCCAGTCCAGGGAAAGTCAGGTATTTGCTGATCTCATTCTGGGTGGATTCTGCAGTTGGTTTTGGAATAATCATTTTGAAGTGCTCCGGTGCCTGTTCCATTAAAACATTGAAACCCGCAATGGCGTTGGCCCCAACACCGAACTTCTCGCCTACAACAGTCAGTGCGATGTATGTGGTTACTAAACCACCAAAAATCAATACCGCCACCTGGATTACGTCGGTATAGGCAACTACTTTCATTCCCCCTAAAGAGATGATCAGTGCAAATACCGCAAGCCCGATCATAATCACATGCAGGTAATCCCCGCCTGTGAGTCCGTTAATGGCTACTGCACCCAAATAAAGAATAGACGTCAGGTTTACAAAGACGTATAAAAACAGCCAGAAAATGGCCATGATCAGTGCTACCGACTCATTGTACCTGGTCTTTAGAAATTGCGGCATGGTGTAGATCTTGTTCTTAAGGTAGACCGGGATGAACCATACGGCTACAATAATAAGTGCAATTGCGGCAATCCACTCGTATGCGGCCACTGCAATACCAAGAAAAAAACCTTCACCACTCATACCAATAAATTGCTCGGCAGAAATGTTAGAGGCGATAAGGGAGGCACCAATAGCCCACCAGGTAAGTGTTCCTTCTGCTAGAAAGAATGCTTTGGCATCATGCTCATTTTTTTTACGCTGGCGATAGATAAAATATCCATAACCGGAAACGATTAAAAAGTAGATGATGAAAACTACATAATCTGTAGTTACTAAATTGTTGTTCATATTGGGCTTATTTGGTTACTTATAAAAAACTTCATTCCATTGAAGTTCGTTTCTGAACTGGTTGATCCTGGTGTCAGCTCCAATGTTTACGTATTCTATCCCTGCAATATTTGCAAAATCCAGTAAATGCGCTGTTGTCAGATTCTGACTGTATGCAGTATGGTGTGCACCTCCGGCATAGATCCAGGCTGCACAGCCAGTCTTCATATCAGGAAGTGGTTTCCATAAAACCTGTGCTACAGGGAGCTTTGGTAGCTTGTGCTTAGGCTCCACGGCTTCTACCTCGTTTACGAGTAGTCGAAAGCGATTACCCATATCAATAATGGAAGCATTGAGTGCATTTCCACCGGCTACAGTGAATACTAGTCTGGCAGGATCTGCTTTCCCACCGATACCAAGAGGATGTACTTCAAGTCGTGGTTTTTCGTTGGCCAACGATGCATCTACTTCCAGCATGTGAGAACCCAATACCATTGAATTGGCAGGGTCAAAGTGGTAGGTATAGTCCTCCATAAAGGCATTTGCCCCAGGCAATCCGGCACCCATTACTTTACAAGCACGTACCAGAGCGGCGGTTTTCCAGTCACCTTCTCCGGCAAATCCATATCCGGCCGCCATTAATCGCTGTGCGGCAATACCCGGTAGCTGAATCATACCATGCAGATCTTCAAAGGTATCACTAAAGCCTTTGAATCCACCGTCTTCCAGGAATTTCTTAAGACCTAGTTCTATCTTTGCAGCTTCGTATACAGAAGCATGTCTCTCTCCGCCACGGTGGAGATCAGTTGTCATAAGATAGGTCGCTTCATATTCTGTTAGCAGCTCCTGGATATCTTCCTCTGGGATGCTGTTGATAACGGCTACAAGGTCACCGATGCCGTAAGTATTCACCTGGAAACCAAACTTGAGTTCAGCCTCTACTTTGTCGCCATCTGTAACGGCTACATAGCGCATATTGTCGCCAAAGCGCGCAAATTTAGCACCTTGCCAGTCATGCCAACCAGCCGCTGCCCGCGTCCAGGTATCAATTTCATTTAATACTTCCTGATCCTGCCAATGCCCAACCACTACTTTTCGGTCTTTGCGCATCCTGGTTACTATAAATCCAAATTCACGATCTCCATGTGCACTCTGGTTCAGGTTCATGAAATCCATATCAATGGTATCCCATGGAATGTCTCTGTTGAATTGGGTGTGTAGGTGCAATAAAGGCTTCTGAAGAATATTAAGTCCCCTTATCCACATTTTTGCAGGCGAGAAAGTATGCATCCATGTGATTACGCCAATGCAATTGGGAGTTAAGTTGGCTTGTTGCAAGGTTTCAAATATCTCGTCAGGTGTTTTAACTATTGGTTTATAAACAACTTTAACGGGAATTTGCGGAGCGGCGTCTAGTGACGAAGCCACTTGCTTTGCGTGATCAGCTACTTGCTTTAATGTCTCTTCTCCATACAGGTGCTGACTACCTGTGATGAACCAAACTTCTAATTCTTTTAAGTTTATCATATCTTAATACTGTGTTTTACTTAATTGCTGAAATGCGGAACAGACCTGCTCCATGTTTATTGATTGCTACTGTATACGTTCCTTTGGCCGTACCCTTGTTACTCTTGCTCCAAAGGTCTCTTACTTTGCAGGCTCCGGTAAATCCAAGATCCTTTAAGTTTACAGAGATGTTTACTGCCTCATTGCCATCTCCCGGATTAAACAAAGCTACATACTTATCTCCCGTTTTTGGATCATCTGCCACCCAGCAGATTCCATTCTCATCTCGAAACAGTTGTTTGTTATTAGTGCTGTTGTTTAGGATATTGAGCACCTCTCTGTTGTTTAATAGTGAAAGCGTAAAGGCATCATTGCTTGGCAGGTCACCTCCAAACATCAGTGGTGAACGGAATATCGTCCACAGTGTCATCAATGTGTATTGCTCGTCTTTGGTAAATGCCGTCATTCTTGGATTTCCTCGTTCTGCGCGGATTCCAATTTTCCCAAGAGGAAGCATGTCTCCATCAGGCCAGGCACCGGGTGCACGATATTTGTTCCATCGCTCAAATACATCAAAATGATCTTTCAGCATAGGCCAGTTGTCCCAAAAATCGTCTACTGTGCGCCACATATTGGCATGACCCTGCACATGGGGAGCGCTTGCAATGGGTGTTTCTCCAGGCGAGGTACTCAGCACGATCTTTCTGCCTGTTAGTGCGATTGCTTTGCGAATCATTTCCACCTCCCCGGTATGGTAAGGTCTGGAAAGATCATCCACCTTAATGAAATCTACGCCCCACGATGCATATAGTTTAAACAGCGAGTTGTAATATTCCTGTGCTCCATCACGTCCGGCTACCACAGTATACATGTCATGTAGCCACTTACATTGCAGGTCTGTGCTGTAAATGTCTTTGGCGGTAGCTTTGCTTCCCATGATCGGCAGATTACGCTTTACGGCCTCTACAGGGATGCCCCGCATGATGTGGATGCCAAATTTCAACCCCTTTTTATGGATGTAGTCTGCGAGGGGCTTAAATCCTTTACCGCCTGCTGCGGAAGGGAAACGGTTTACTGCTGGTTGAAACCTGCCGTATTCATCCAGTACATAATCCGGATCCGTCTCATTATAGCCATGCGCTTTGTCGTTTCCAACATACCAACGAATGTCTACCACTACATATTCCCACCCAAAAGCTTTCAGATTTTTAGACATGTAATCCGCATTGCTTTTCACTTCAGATTCCACTACAGTGGGGCCAAAGCAATCCCAGCTGTTCCATCCCATCGGAGGGGTCTTAGCCCAATCATGAAAGTCTTTTTGCTGCGCGTTCACGCCCACAAGGACCCCAATCAGGAGTACCCCTGTTAATATTATTTTTTTACTGACCATAATAACTGTCCGGACCATGTTTACGTTCAAAATGCTTTTTTATTAATGCATCTTTTAATTTTGGTGATTGCATATTGATTTGCCTTGTCAGCAGGGCCATATGTGCAATTGATTCCAGTACTGCACTATTATACACCGCTTTTTCTGCTGTTTTACCCCAGGTAAACGGGGCATGATTTCCCACCAGTATCATTTCAACTTCATGATGACTATAACCTAGCTCATTAAAATGATTGATGATTTGAAAGCCCGTTTCGTATTCGTAGTTTCCTTTAATCATCTCATCACTCATTGGTGGAGCGCAGGGCACATCCACAGTAAGGTGATCGGCATGGGTAGTGCCAAAAATCGGTATATCCATTTGTGCCTGTGCCCAAGAGGTTGCATAGGTTGAATGGGTATGTACAATGCCATTGATTCCTTCCCAATGTTTGTATAGCACAGCGTGGGTTTTGGTGTCAGAAGATGGTCTGAGCGTTCCCTCTACGGTATTCCCGTCAAAGTCAACAATGACCATTTTATCCGGTGAAAGGTCTTTGTATGGAACCCCACTTGGTTTGATAGCGAAAACACCTTCATCTCTGTCGGCAGCGCTAACATTTCCAAAGGTGAATAACACAAGCCCTAGCCTGGGTAATTCCATATTGGCCTCATAGGCAGTTTCACGTATTATTTTATAAATGCTCATGATACATAAGGTTTGATTTCTCTCTTATTGTATTTCTCCAGATATCTGCCTAAAGCCAGGTATTCCTGGTAATGCTGGCGATACATCCTTCGTTTGTTCAGATTGGGCTGATATTCTGCTTCGAATCCTGTTCCCATTGCGTCCATTGCAGTTTCAATATTTGGATGGATACCGGCGGCTACAGCGGCAAACATGGCTGCTCCAAGGGCACAGGTGTGTTCAAACCGGTGGATTTTTATTGGCATTTCTAATACATCCGCCATCATCTGCATGATGTAAGGTGATTTTTGGGCTACTCCACCTATACCAATTATTCCTTTTACGGGTACACCTTGGTCTTCGAACCTATCAACGATACTCTTTGCCCCAAAACAGGTCGCTGCAGCTAAGGCACGGAAAAATTTTGGTGCGTCAGTTCCCAGACTTAAACCGGCAATAGCTCCTTTAAGTTCCTGGTTGGCGTCTGGAGTTCGTCTTCCATTTAACCAGTCCACGGCGAGCTCTGCATAGTCTTCGTCACCTAATTGTTCAGCCTGTTCGCTTAGACGAGCAATAATTTTTGCTTCCAGCTCATCTTTTAAAGCAACAGCTGTGGCCTGATCAATTAAAGCAGATTCTGTGAGGAGATGATTCAATGGCCAGCTGATTAAGTTCTTGAACCATGCATATACGTCACCAAAGGCCGACTGACCAGCTTCAAGTCCCATTGTTCCTGGTATAACTGAGCCATTTACCTGTCCACAAATGCCTTTTACCAGTTTGCCTTCCAGATCCTGCAGGGGGGCAACTAGAATGTCACAGGTACTTGTACCCATGATTTTGCAAAGGTGATAAGGCAATATCTGCCCGCCAACCGCACCCATGTGTGCGTCAAATGCACCTACACCAACAACAACATCTGTTGATAGTCCCAATCTCTCTGCCCATTCCTCACTTAATCTTCCTGCAGGTTCATCCGAAGTATAGGTGTCCTGAAATAGTCTTTCGGTAAATCCAGACAATAGGGGGTCTAATTTGCTGAAAAATTCCTCGGGCGGAAGACCGTTAAACTCTTCTGCCCAAAGGGCTTTATGTCCTGCTGCACAGCGACTCCTTTTCATCTTTCTGGCGTCATCGCCTCCGGTTAGCAAGAATGGGATCCAATCACAGTGCTCCACCCATGAAAAGACGGCATCACGAACAGCGGGGTCTTCTCTCAACACATGAAGAAGTTTTGCCCAGAACCATTCAGAAGAATAGATTCCTCCCACATATTTAAGGTAGTTGGTTTTAAATTTTGTGGCGTGTTCATTGATCTGCGCTGCTTCTTTGATTCCTGTATGATCTTTCCACAATACAAACATGGCATTTGGATTTTCTTCAAAACCAGGAGTGAGGGCAAGGGGGGTTCCTGTTTTGTCAACAGCTACCGGAGTAGAACCTGTGGTATCTACGGCAATTCCTTTTATGGAATCAGCTATTGTAGCACCACCAGCTTTCGCGATACACTCTTTAATGGTATGCTCCAACCCCTCGATATAGTCAAGCGGATGTTGTCTGAATTGATTTAATGATGGCTCACAGTAGAGGTTTTTTTGCCACCTTTTATAATAATAAACTGAAGAGGATACCTCTGCTCCATTTTCCGTATTAACAATTACAGAGCGAACAGAATCCGATCCGTAATCTATACCGATGACATATTTGGTTAAATTCATAGTAATTACAATAAACGTCTAATTAACGTTTATTTTTTTAACAAAAGAAAATTATTGTAAAATTTATTTCACATTATTTTGATTATCAGCTAATAAGATTCTCTGGGTTGGGTATGAAATTTAAGAATGACTGGAATTTAGCTTTGTATTTATTCTTATCAAGGGTATAGTAAAAAGCCCCACGTTTGGAACTGGACTTATCTTTTTCAGTAAGTTTTATTAATAGGTCTGTTGAATTTACTTTGCGGATAAAATTCCGGTTGTCAATTTTAGCATTATAAACCTGTTCATATAAATTCTGTAATTGCGGAATGGTGAATTTGGTAGGCATCAGCTCAAACAGTATGGGGTGTAGTGCAGCTTTATAACGGATCCTTTTTTTGGCTTCCTCAACCATATTGTTGTGGTCAAAGATAAGCGATGGAGCTTCATTGATGAGGAACCATTCGGCATGATACCTGTCACTGATCTGTGTTTTGTAAGTATTGATGTCTATTAATGCAAAGTAAGCTACTGACACGGTACGTTCAATTGGGTCCCGTTCCGGGCTTCCATAGGCGCTCAACTGTTCCAGGTAAACATCCTTTAGCCCGGTAAGTTCAAACAGGATGCGTTCGGCTGCCCCGTCCAGGGTTTCTTTCTTTCCCACAAAACCACCCATTAGGCTCCATTGATCTTTTGCTGGTTGAAATCCTCTTTTAATCAATAATATTTGTAGTTGGTCGCCGTCAAAGCCAAAGATGATGCAGTCAACTGCAACCAGAACGCGCACTTGGTCAGAATAGGTTATCATGTTAATGGAATCGTTTATCAAAAGTAGGTTACTTGATTTTATTAATTTATAAAAGCAATTTATAAAAATAATCATCAAAGCTACAAAATTAATAATCGTTGATTTGACGTTTAATTTAAAATTCCTACATTGGTCCTTAGTTGAGCTGAAAATCCTGGGATTTCCTCAGTGTATTGGATGGGTTGTATCCATGATAACTGAAAGTATAAAATAAGATGAAATACAAAAGCAATTTAATAGCTCTGCTCATTGTGGGGGCTTTTTTTAGCGCTAGTGCACAGCAAGAGCACGCTATTGTCGTTAATGCGGCTAAATCTGAGGGGAAAATATCACCAACTATGTGGGGTGTTTTTTTTGAAGATATCAACATGGGAGCAGATGGTGGGATCTATGCTGAAATGGTAAAGAACCGGTCTTTTGAATTTTTAAAGCCATTGATGGGCTGGGCTGTAAAAGGGGATAAGATCAAAGAGGGCGACCTGCTTGTGCTGAATAGACAAGATGCTCACCTTGCTAATCCAAGGTTTCTTAGAGCGACTATAAAAGATGCTGCAAAAGGACAGGCTGGATTGACCAATGAGGGATTCAAAGGTGGAATGGGTATAAAAAAAGACCTTGAATATGAGTTTTCCCTGATGTACAGACAGCAGAATCAAGGAGTTACATTGCACGTTGAATTGGTAGATGAGCAAAATAATATATTAAGTACTGGTGTATTAAAGCCGACTGATGTATCAGGGAAATGGGCGAAACAAGAGGTGAATTTTAGAGCCACCTCTACAGCAGCAAAAGCTAAACTCAACATCTGGTTTGAAGGGAATGGGGTATTGGATATGGATATGATCTCTTTATTTCCTGCTGATACCTGGAAGGGTCGTAAGAAAGGTATGCGTGAAGATATGATACAGATGCTGGCAGATATGAAACCTGGTTTTATCCGTTTTCCGGGTGGTTGTATTGTAGAGGGAATTGACCTGGCCAATAGGTACCAGTGGAAAAAAACAATAGGCCCTATAGAAGATCGTCAGTTGATCATGAACCGTTGGAATGTTGAGTTTGCGCATCGTCCTGCACCTGATTATTTTCAGACCTTTGGACTAGGCTTTTTTGAATATTTTCAATTGGCAGAAGATATAGGTGCTGAACCGTTGCCAATTCTGAATTGCGGAATGGCGTGTCAGTATAACACTGCTGAATTAGTTCCTTTGGATCAGTTGGATCCTTATATACAGGATGCTTTGGACCTTATTGAGTTTGCTAATGGAGATGCCTCCTCTGAATGGGGTAAGATCCGCGCATCAATGGGACATGCCGAACCATTTAATTTGAAGTATTTGGGTGTAGGCAATGAGAATTGGGGGCCGCAATATATTGAACGTGCCAAAGCCTTTCAAAAGGCTATCAAAGCAAAATATCCAAAAGTAAACCTGATTTACAGTTCGGGTACAGATCCTGATAGTGAACGATTCCAATTTCTGGACAAAGAACTGCGTACAATGGGGGCAGATATCATAGATGAACACTATTACCGTTCTCCTGAATGGTTTCTGAAAAATGCCTCCCGATACGACAGCTATGATCGTAAAGGAGCAAAGGTTTTTGCAGGTGAGTATGCTGCTCATATAGATGGAAAAACTATAGGAAGTAACCGAAATATCTGGCAGGCGGCAATAGCCGAAGCAGCCTTTATGACTGGGCTGGAGCGTAATGCCGCTGTGGTAAATATGGCCTCTTATGCGCCTTTGTTTGCCAATACAGAAGGTTGGCAGTGGGCTCCTGACTTAATTTGGGTAGATAACCTGAACGTATATGGAACACCAAATTACTACGTTCAAAAATTGTTTTCTACCAACAAAGGAACTCAGGTTGTCCCGGCACTGGCAGCAGGAAAGTCAGTTTCTGGTCTGGATGGTTTGTATGTATCGGCAGTGGTCGACAGTATTAAGAAAGAACTGATCGTGAAGCTGGTCAACACCAGAGATACTGAACAGAACAAGCAAGTTTCTTTTGAGGGTTTAAAATTAGTAGGAAGTGAGGCTCAATTGACTGTATTGAAAGGCCATTTGACTGATCAAAACACGATCGATAATCCCTTAGCGATTGCTCCTACACAAGCTGCACTCAAATTAAAAGGAAAAATCGCTACACTAAAATTGCCTGCAAATTCATTTGTCATGTTAAAAGTTAGTTATCAATAAAATGAATGGTAATCAAACAATTCGAAGGTTTTTGAAGTATGGTTTCTTCCTACTAAAAATGTCTTCTTCAAAATTAAGGGTTAAATTTGTTGCAGAGGAAGGCTCAGAGACCGCTGGCATCTACGAACTGCGGTTGGTGAAAAAATAACATAAATGAACCACAAATGAATACACAAATTAGTTGTTATCTGCGCGTGCTGGTGCTTGGTACCTTGGTGCTTATCCTAAATTTAAGGAGTACTTCTGCACAGCAATCGAAAAACACGGCTTACCTTTTTACCTATTTTACGGGAAATAACGGAACAGAGGAATCCATCAGGTTTGCCTTAAGCAACGATGGTTATACCTACCGGGCGCTAAATGGAGATAAACCTGTGATCAGTTCGGCAGTAATCAGTTCTACCGGTGGGGTACGTGATCCGCACATTTTACGTGGTGCAGATGGTAAGACCTTCTATATGGTGGTTACCGACATGGTTGCTGAAAAAGGTTGGGATTCTAACCGTGCAATGGTACTGTTGAAATCTACCGATCTGGTTAACTGGACTTCAAGTATTGTCAACATCCAGAAACGTTTCCCTAATCAGGACAGCTTACTGCGGGTATGGGCACCGCAAACCATATACGATAAAGAAGCAGATAAGTATATGATCTATTGGTCTATGAAACATGGAGCTGGCCCTGATATCATCTATTGGGCTTATGCCAATAAAGATTTCACGGATCTGGACACTGAGCCAAAACAACTCTTCTTCAGCCCGACAAATGGGCCTTGCATTGATGGAGACATTATCTTCGATCAGGGAAAATACCACTTGTTTTACAAAACCGAAGACAGTGAAAAAGGAATTCGTGTAGCAGTGTCTGATAAGTTAAAAGAAGGTTATGTGGCGCGCCCAGGTACAGTACAACAAACTAAAGATCCGGTAGAAGGTGCGGGAGTATTTAAACTCAATAACGGAGAAGGATATATCCTGATGTATGACGTCTACACAAAGGGACGTTATCAGTTTACAAAGACTAAGGACCTGAAGCAATTTACAGTGGTTGATCATGATGTAAAGATGAACTTTCACCCGCGCCATGGCACTGTATTGCCAATCACTACAGCAGAAGCAGCAGCCTTATTAAAAAAATGGTACACCGGGGCGGATGTAATGGGGTCCGGACAGTCACCGGCGATTAAAAAAAATAACATTGTTATTGATACACTAAACTCAAAGGTGTACCTGCCATTAACAAACGGGACTTCATTAAAGTCTTTCGATCCGCGATTCGTGCTGTTCCCTGGTATGAGCATTAGCCCAAAAGGACCTTATGACTTTACAAAAGGACCTGTTAAAATAAAAATCACATTGCCGGGACACCAGCCCCTCATATACGAAGTTACGGCTTCTGTCGACCAGA
Organism: uncultured Pedobacter sp.; assembly: GCF_946479715.1. The sequence goes on from NZ_CAMLHF010000109.1 coordinate 14,795, forward strand.
ACCCGGTATTAAATGGTTACTATGCTGATCCAGAAATCCTCTATTCTAATAAAACTAAAAAATATCATTTATACCCTACCAGCGACGGTTTTCATGAATGGTCTGGAACCTATTTTAAAACCTTTTCTTCACCTGACCTTGTCAACTGGAAAGATGAAGGAGTTATTGTAGATTTAGTCAAAGACGTAAGTTGGGCCAAGAAAAATGCATGGGCACCTACCATCGCAGAAAAGAAGATAGGTGAGGGCTACAAGTACTATTATTATTTTACTGCCGCACAAAAAATAGGAGTTGCTGTTGCTGAAGACCCTTCCGGTCCATTTAAGGATAGCGGTAAGGCGCTGATTGCTGGTAAGCCTGCAGGAATAAAAGGTGGGCAAGAGATCGATCCAGATGTATTTACCGATCCTAAAACAGGCAAAAGTTATTTATATTGGGGTAATGGTTATATGGCTGTAGCTTTGTTGAATGAGGATATGATATCCATAGACTCCTCATCAATTAAAGTTATTACTCCAGATAAAACTTTCAGGGAAGGGACCGAAGTTTTTTACAGAAATGGAAAATACTATTTTTTATGGTCGCAGAATGATACAAGAGATGCTGATTATGGAGTTAGGTATGGTGTATCCGATTCGCCAACCGGTAAAATCAGTTTGCCGGAAAATAACCTGATTCTTTCTAAAGACGAGTCACAGGCCATTTACGCTACCGGACATAATTCTGTTATCCAGGTGCCGGGCAAGGATGAATGGTATATTGTGTACCATCGCTTTACCCGTCCGGCAGGAGTTAGCATGGGTCAGTCTGCAGGTTATAACCGTGAAGTATGTATTGATAAAATGGAGTTCGATGCCGAAGGCAATATAAAAGTGGTACAGCCTACATTAAAGGGAATTAAATCTGTCAAGTATTGAAAGAATATCCTGTCAGGTATAAATTAGCTCGCAAATAGATGGCGTAAGCTAATGAAGTGCCTTTGTTAATGTGAACTAAAACCAGACAATAAAACAGACGCTGAATATTGCATTATTTTGCTGATATAACTTATATTTTAACAAATGCATTTTTTGTTGAAGAAGAAGTCTGGTAATTCAACATATTTGTTGATCAAATTCATCTTATGTTCAATAAATCAATCTATATCAAAAGAAGACAAGTTCTCAAGTCTAAATTTAATAACGGGATCCTAATTTTCATGGGCAACAACGAAAGCCCGATGAATTACAGAGATAATACTTATCACTTTAGACAGGATAGTACTTTCCTGTATTACTTTGGGATCAATGCACCAGCGCTGTCAGCTATTATAGATATTGATGAAGACAGGGAAATCATTTTTGGTGCAGAAATGACTTTAGATGAACTGGTGTGGATGGGAAGAGAAGAGTCATTAAAAAGCAAATGTGAAAATTGCGGGATAAATGAAGTCCAGATACCAGGTGCACTTAAAAATTATGTTGAGCAGGCCGAACATGGGGGTAGAACTGTTCATTTCTTACCTCCTTATCGTGCAGATAATGAGATCAAGCTGGCTGCCCTGCTAAAGATTAATATTGAGGAATTGAATACAGCTTCATCGGTTGAGTTTGTGAAAGCTGTTGCTTCACAAAGGTCTGTAAAGTCGGACGAAGAGCTCATGGAGATAGATAAGGCAGCATCACTATCTGCAGATATTCACTTGAGCGTGATGCAAACCACCAGACCCGGAATGTACGAAAGAGAAGTTGCAGCAGCCATCCATCAGGCAGCGCTTGCCTCAGGAGGTAATCTGGCCTATCCAATTATATTAACTGTAAATGGAGAGATCCTGCACAACCATTATCAGGGCAACCTATTAAAGGAGGGACAACTTGTACTAAATGATTCAGGTGTGGAAACGGCAGGTGGTTATGCCAGCGACCTCACTCGTACTTTCCCCGTTTCCAAACGATTTACCACGGAACAAAAAGATATTTATGAAATTGTACTGCAGGCTTATCGGGATGCTTCGGCAATGCTCTCGCCGGGAACCAGATATCTTGACATCCATTTTCAGGCCTGTAAGAGCTTGACTCTCGGACTGAAAGCGTTGGGATTAATGAAAGGCAATGTTGAGGATGCAGTAGCCGCTGGAGCACACACTTTATTCTTTCAATGTGGCACCGGGCATATGATGGGACTAGATGTTCACGATATGGAAGATCTTGGTGAACAATATGTAGGGTATACAGATGAATTGAAAAAAAATACCAGTCAGTTCGGCCTAAAGTCTTTACGGATGGGCAAGGAGCTACATCCTGGTTATGTGGTCACAGTTGAACCGGGGATTTATTTTAATAAAGAATTAATTGACCGCTACACCGCTTCAGGTTTGCACGCAGATTTTATAAACTACCCCGCTGTAGAAAAGTTCCGGAATTTTGGAGGTGTCAGGATTGAAGATGATTTTGTAATCCAGGACGGAGGCGCCCGCATGCTGGGTAAACATCTGGCAAACACTGTTTCAGAAATTGAAGACATCAGGCGCTCAGCCTTTTAACTAGTCCATGGCCGCAAACGGGGTAAAAATGGATTGATACCTGATAAAATACGAAAACTATCCTCATTTATTTGCTTCTAACTTTAACCGAGTTAAATATATCAGTCAATTAACTAAACTAGGTTTAAGTATGAAAGCAAAAAATGAGTGTTACAAACACCGTAGCAATAGATTATGGTTTCTTTTGCTCTTCCTTCTCCCCTGTCAATTGTATGCCCAAAATGCAATTACAATAAAAGGGACAGTTTATGATTCTGCAGACGGAACTACGCTGGTTGGGGTCTCTGTAAATGAAAAAGGTACAACAAATGCGTCAAGTACAGACAATAAAGGTAGTTTTATCCTTAAGGTTTCGAACCCCAATGCGCAGCTTGTATTTAGTTATCTTGGGTATAAACTTCAGGAGGTTTCACTCGATGGGCAAAACACGGTCAGTGTGAAACTGGAAC
>NZ_CAMLHF010000110.1 GCF_946479715.1 uncultured Pedobacter sp.
CTAACTAGTGGTTCCTGCAAAAAATTCATCACAGAGGACCCGCAAACTGCCTTAACAGAAGAAGAGGTTTTTAAAAGTCTGGATAATATAGAGCCATTGGTTTTAGGCCTATATACCAGCTGGCGTAATACTAAAAAAGACAGGGGTGGTTTTATCTTTACTATGGGAACGGATGAAGCACAACAGGGTGCATATCAGGTTCGGACAGACGATCGTCAGGCAGGTATCGACAGGTATAATGGCTTCCTTAGTGCCAGCAACACAGCGCTTGCAGAGCAATGGAATAGCAGATGGCCAGTTATATCGGCAGCTGCGAAAGTGGTATACGCTTTGGGTTTGAATGCTGAGGAGTCTGAACGTAAGAACATTATCCTTGGTGAGGCCAGTTTCATCAGAGCTGCGCTTACATTTGAAATGACTCAATATTGGGGAGAAATTCCTATTATCGACCAAGCCAAATTCAAGGAGTATGGTACCAAACGCCAACCTTTAAATATGGTTTACAGCTTCATTATTACAGATCTGGAGAATGCGGTTAAGTATTTACCTGTAAGTCAAACTGACAAAAGAAGAGCAACTAAGGGCGCTGCCCAGGCTTTGCTTGGAAAAGTATACCTCTATGCACCAGAAGCGTCTGGTGCCAAAGATTATGCAAAAGCCAGAGATATGTTTAAACAGGTAGTAGAAAACGGCGGCTACAGTCTTGTACCTAAATATGCAGATCTATGGGACCCAACGAAACAAAATACAACTGAATCTATTTACGAATTTAAGTTTAACAATGTTTATCCAGACAATAACCAAACACAGTGGCAAATGGGATCGCGCTCATTAGCTGAAGTTGACCAGTATTGCTATTTTGGAGGTTATGATTTAATGGTACCTACTAAGTACTGTTATCAGAATACATCAGATGGTGGTGTGTGGGAAGATGGGGATGTTAGAAAGGGCGAAAGTATTCGTTATGATTTTACCTACAAAGGTAAGGTTCCAACGTTAAACCCTGCGTTTGGTGGCGACGAACTTGATCCTCACGTTAAGAAATTCGAAGATCCTAGAACCGAAGGCAAGCTTAGCTTCTGGTTATCAGGAAAGAACATCTTTTACCTTCGTTATGCAGACATTCTGTTGTGCTATGCAGAAACATTAAATGAAACGGGCGCCACCTCACAAGCGGTAGATCTAATTAACAGCACCATTAGAACAAGGGCATGGAATGGTAATTTACCGGCAGATAAAAGATGGAATGCCGGAATGTCTCAACAAGACTTCAGAACTAATATCATGGACGAGAGAATGCGTGAGCTATGTTTTGAAGGATGGAGAAGGATGGACCTGATTAGAACAGGTAAACTGGTTGAACTTGCAAAACAAAGAAATAAATGGACCAAAGAGTCAGGAAGCATTCAGGAATATCATAATCGCTATCCAATTCCATTGCAGGAAATAAAACAGAATGACGACATAGCTGAATCAGACCAAAACCCTGGCTACTCAAACAATTAGGGATAATGAGCAGCAGCATATCACGGAAATCCTGGGGCAACTATAAAAACAAAGACATCTATCTCTTTAGAATAGAGAATGAGACCGGTGCCTTTGTAGAACTAACAAACTATGGTGCTACAGTTGTCTCAATTGTAGTACCAGATAGAAATAATAGGTTAGGGAATGTTATTCTTGGATTTCCGGAGCTGCAGGGTTATCTGGACGACACTTGTTATCTAGGTTCAACTGTAGGTCGATTTGCAAACAGAATTTCAAAAGCAAGCTTTAATCTGGATGGCATCGACTATCATCTTGAGGCAAATGATAACGGCAATTCAAATCACAGTGCATCAGCAGGATTCAATAGTAAAGTATTTGATTATATTATAGATGATGACCTATTAATATTCAGAATATTAAGTGAGGATGGAGAAGGAGGGTATCCAGGAAATCTTACGTTGGAAGTCTGTTATCAGTGGACTCCACACAATTCACTTTTAATTACTTATACCGCGGTGACTAATAAGAAAACAGTGGTCAATATTACGAATCACTGTTACTTTAATTTATCCACTGGTGACCGAAGTAATTCTCTCAAGCACCGGCTTACAATCAATGCGGAAAGTGTGGTAGAAGCTGGAACAGATCATATTCCTACAGGCAGAATCTTAAGAACAAGAACAACTCAAATAAACAATCTAAAAGAGATAAATACTTGTTACGTATTAAATGACCAAAACGTAGCGGCTACACTGACTGATCCCGATTCCGGACGCAAATTAGAAATAGCTACCAGTTACCCAGGATTGATGCTTTATACTGGCGACTACCTGGAAAGCCAGCACGTTGGACACTCAGGGAAACCATATAAACCGCTGGATGGTCTCTGTTTAGAATGTCAATATTATCCCGACAGCCCAAATCACTCAAACTTTCCTTCAACAATACTCGAGCCTGATCATTTGTATCAGGAAAGTATCACCTATAAATTCAGTATCGAAACTTAGCCACATATGAAACCAAATCCAGTTCTGGCAATCTTCCTCTTCATTTTTTGCCTATCAGCAGAACTCATTGCCAAAGATAAAACCTACCAGTTAAGCGCTCCCAATAATACACTTAAGGTAAAAGTAAACATCGGTGATAGCATCACTTATTCCGTATCTTTTAAAAACAAAATAGTTATTCTTCCTTCAGCCATAGCGATGACGCTTCAAAACAAAGTATTGGGTAAAGCTGCACAAGTGAAAAAGACAAGAACTTTAAGAGGCAAAGATTTTAATGAGTTATCTATTGAAATGTCTGATCAGCGATACTCTTTAATTTTTAGGGCCTATAACGAAGGTATTGCTTATCGTTTTGTGACCAACTTTAAGGATTCGATACAAGTAGTTGCAGAAAAGGCCACATTTAACCTCAACGGAAAACCAGCGGCAATACTTCAGGAAACAGACAATTATACCAGCTGGGAAGGATCATATGTTAGATACGCATCGATTGCAGAAATATCAAGTGGCAAACGCGCTACAACTCCTGCACTTTTTGATGATAAAAGCACTGGAATAAAAGTAGTTATTGCAGAGTCTGATTTATTTGGTTATCCGGGCATGTATATTCAGAAACAAAGTGCTCAGTATATTGGTGATTGGGCAAAATACCCAACCAAGGTCGTAATGGGCAGTTGGGGCGATTTTGTTTCTGTAGTAAAAGAAAGGGGCGATTATTTAGCTAAAACTGATGGAAATAGGGCCTTTCCATGGAGGGTGATTATCGCAACGGATAACGATAAAGACTTGCTGAATAATCATTTGGTAACCCAGCTTGCGCGGCCATCAGAGATTAAAGACACCAACTGGATTAAACCAGGAAAAGCTGCATGGGAATGGTGGCACGATGCCATGCTGCCTGGGGCAAGCATTCCATCGGGAATGGTAAACAGGAATACGGACTTATACAACTATTACGTTGACTTTGCTGCTGCAAATAAGCTTGAATACATGATGATAGATGCTGGTTGGTCTAATAACTATGACCTTACAAAGGTTAACCCTAAATTAGATGTTCAAGGCGTAATAAAAAGAGCCAGGGAAAAAAAAGTCGGCATATTTTTATGGTGTGTTGCTTCAACATTATTAAAAGATCTCAATAAAAATCTGGATTTCCTGAGTTCTATAGGCGCTGCGGGAATCAAAGTCGATTTCTTTGATCGCGATGATCAGGAGGCTATTCAATGGCTGGAACTCATTGCTAAAGAGGCAGCAAAACGAAAGCTTATGATAGATTTTCATGGCTGTAGCAAGCCAACAGGTTTAGAGAAGACTTATCCGAATATTGTAAATTATGAAGCCGTAAGAGGAGCTGAGTCTGATAAGTGGGACTACACCATCAATCCTGATCATCATTTGATCATTCCTTTTGTAAGGATGCTTGCCGGTCCATTTGATTATACTCCAGGTGCAATGCGTAACAAAACTAAGGCAGCATTTAAGCCCATTGACCCAGGACTGCCATCAGGGCAGGGAACACGCTGCCATGAACTTGCCATGTATGTGATCTATGATCAGCCGTTAGGTATGCTCGCCGATTCCCCAACTGAATATGAAAAAGCTCCTGACATTATGAAATATCTTTCGGCTGTACCAACTGTAGCAGATGAAACCAAAGTAATAGATGCTAAACTAGCTGAATATGCAGTGATGGCTAAAAGAAAAGGAGACAATTGGTATGTAGGTGCAATGACCAACTGGACCGCAAGGAATCTTAAATTAGACTTCAGTTTTTTAAAGCCCGGAGTAAATTATACCGCCCAAATTTATACTGATGCTGAGGATGCAGATGTGAATGCAACCCACTATGATCTTAAAACAATTAGTGTAAACAGCAACACTAAGATAGACCTTAAACTTTCTTCGGGGGGAGGTGCTGCAATAATGATAGAAAAGTCCATCTTTAAGAAATAATAATCTATTTGACCACGAGAATAAAACCAGCAATTTTAACCTACCAAATAATTAACCTAAATGAGCATAGAGAAAATAAGTTTTAATCATAAGTACATCATCGGTATATCCTTCATTTCGGCCTTAGGCGGTTATCTGTTTGGTTTCGACTTTGCTGTAATATCAGGTGCATTACCTTTTTTAAGAACTCAATTTATGCTGGACGCATGGTGGGAAGGCTTTTTAACCGGATCGCTGGCATTAGGATGTATTGCCGGATGCCTGGTTGCAGGAAACATTGCCGATCGTTATGGCCGCAAGCCGGGACTCATGATAGCCGCACTTATTTTTGCGCTCTCATCAATCGGTATTGCCTTTTCATCGACCTTAACATTGTTTGTCGTGATGCGTTTTATGGCCGGAATAGGAGTGGGTATGGCATCTATGTTATGCCCGATGTATATAGCAGAAATTTCGCCAGCTAAGGTAAGGGGCCGAAATGTAGCTATTAATCAGTTAACGGTAGTAATAGGAATCCTGATCACTAATCTTGTAAATTATTTCCTGGCCGATGCAGGACCTGATGCCTGGCGCTGGATGTTTGGTTTAGGAGTAGTTCCTTCACTTATATTTTTAATAGGAGTCTTATGGCTGCCAGAAAGCCCAAGATGGCTTGTAAAAGCCGGTCAGCCGGCAAAAGCAAGAGAGGTTTTACTCAAACTTGGTTCCGAATCATTTGTAAATTCAACATTTGCCGATATAGAGAAATCACTTGTAGGGATTAAGAAACAATCTTACAAGGCAGTGTTTGAAAAGAGCGTACGCCCTGCAGTAATAGTTGGTATTATACTGGCTGTTTTTCAACAGCTATGCGGCATCAATGTAGTGTTCAATTATACCTCTACGATATTTGAATCTGTTGGTGCAAACCTGGACAGGCAGCTGTTCGAAACAGTAGCAATAGGAGCAGTAAACCTAGTTTTTACGCTATTAGCCATGTGGCAGGTAGATAAGCTGGGCAGAAAACCACTTATGCTCATCGGCTCGCTGGGATTATCGATAGTGTACATTGTACTGGCATTCCTGCTGCAGAACCAATTTCCTGCGGGTCTGGTCTCCATTTTTGTACTCCTTGCCATTAGCATGTACGCCATTTCGCTGGCCCCGGTTACATGGGTGCTGATATCTGAGATTTTCCCCAATAAAATACGCGGAGCGGCATCATCTGTAGCCATTATATCTTTATGGGGTGCATACTTCATCCTCGTTTTCACTTTTCCTATCCTTGCCAAAAAGCTAGGCACTTTTGGGCCATTTTATCTATACGCAGGCATCTGCTTTTTAGGATTCCTGTTTATTAAAAGCAGGGTTAAAGAAACAAAAGGACAAACACTGGAAGAGCTTGAAGATAATTTTGTAAGACACTAACAAGCGCCTAAACAACCCAAGTAAAACTAAAGCATTTAAAATATTATTATAATGAAAAGCATGAGCGTAAACGTCTGGGAAGAGCAGGTTACCATATCCACCTATGGCATCGGTAAGCCCAATAAAAACCCTATGTTCTTTGAAAAGAGAATTTATCAGGGAAGCAGCGGCGTTGTTTATCCTAATCCTGTTGTAGAGAAGATACTTGACGAGAAGATCGACAAACAATATACAGGGCTATTTCTGGAAAATGACTACATCAAAATGATGATTCTGCCTGAATTGGGTGGACGCATTCAGATGGCATACGACAAAATAAAGGAAAGGCATTTTATTTACTATAATCAGGTAATTAAACCTGCATTAGTGGGTTTAACAGGCCCCTGGATTTCAGGAGGTATAGAATTTAACTGGCCTCAGCATCACAGACCAACCACCTTTAATGCAATTGATTATAAGCTCGAAGAAAATAGTGATGGCAGTAAAACTGTTTGGGTTAATGAGGTTGAGCAGATGTTTCATACCAAGGGAATGGCTGGTTTTACCCTTTATCCAGATAAAGCATATATTGAAATTAAAGCTAAGCTGTTAAACAGATCAGAACTGCCACAAACCTTTTTATGGTGGGCAAACCCGGCTGTAAAGGTAAATGATCATTACCAATCTGTTTTTCCACCTGATGTAAATGCCGTTTTTGATCATGGAAAACGAGATGTTTCTACCTTTCCAATTGCAACTGGCACCTATTACAAAGTTGATTACTCACCAGGAACTGATATCTCAATGTATAAGAATATTCCAGTTCCAACCTCTTATATGGCCATCAATTCTGATTATGATTTTGTAGGAGGATATGAGCACGATACCGAAGCAGGTTTACTTCATGTTGCAAATCATCATGTTTCTCCTGGTAAAAAACAATGGACCTGGGGGCATAGTGACTTCGGTGTGGCCTGGGATAGAAACCTAACAGATGAAGATGGCCCTTATATTGAGTTAATGACAGGTATGTTTACTGATAATCAACCTGATTTTACGTGGCTGATGCCAAATGAGGAAAAGTCTTTCACACAATATTTTATGCCTTACCGATCATTGGGCGTAGTTAAGAATGCAAGCAAAGATATTCTACTGGCTATTAACAAAATAGGTGAGAAAGTTGAACTTAAAATTTATGTAACATCTGTACAAAACAACTTGTCGATTAAGCTGATCAATGATAATAAAACTTATTTCGAAGAGCTAGCAAGTATTACACCTAAAGAGGTATATGTTAAAGAAATAGCGATTGGAGCTGATTTTAATGAAAATGAGTTATTGCTTGTTATTAATAATACTAATGGGCGCGAACTATTGCGATATGAGCCTTCAAAGAATAGAATTAATGACATCCCTGAACCAGCAAAACCTGCTTTATCTCCTGAAGAGATTAAAAGCAATGAACAATTATTTTTAACAGGACAACATCTGGAACAGTATAGGCACGCCACTTATAGTCCGGTGCCATATTATGAAAAGGCCCTGGAAAGAGAACCCGGAGATGCAAGAAATAACAATGCATTAGGCCTTTGGTATTTAAGAAGAGGGCAATTTGAAAAAAGTGAACCTTATTTCCGTAAATCCATAGAAACCAGTATCCAAAGAAATCCCAATCCTTATGATTGTGAGGCGTATTATAATCTGGGCTTATCTCTTAAATTCCAGGACAGACAGGAAGAAGCATATAAAATGTTCTACAAATCTACCTGGAATAAAGCTTACAAAGATAGTGGCTATTTATCAGTAGCACAGATTGATATGAGTAATGGAGATTACGAACTTTCTTTAGACCACGTTAACCACTCGATAGATAACAACGCCAATAATAGTAAAGCTTATGTTGTAAAATCTGCGGCTTACAGAATGCTGCGTCAGGCAGATCATTCAATTCGCACCACTGATCTGGCTCTGGAAAAAGACGCATTTAATTTAGGTGCATTGTTTGAAAAAGTATGTGTTTACAGATCATTAAACGATGCGTTAAATGAAGAAAAATATTTGAAAGAGCTACTTGCACTAGCCAGAGGATATGAACAGAACTTTATTGAATATGCGATAGATTATGCAGAATCTGGTCTATTCTCCGAAGCAATTGATTTACTTACATATGCCATCAAAGGAAAAGAGACAAACCCATTAGTTTATTATTACCTTGGGTATTTCCATCATAAGTTGGCTCAAACTGAGCTTGCAATTGATTATTTCCAAACAGCCGCTGAAGCAGATTCTTACTTATGTTTTCCTAACAGGCTACAGGAAATAAAAGTTTTAAGAGCTGCCATGCAGTTAAATCCTAATGACTCAAAGGCACCATACTATCTGGGAAATTTATTTTACGACAAGCGCCAATATGCTGAAGCAATTGCTTATTGGGAGGCTTCTGCGCAATTAAATGGAGATTTTCCAACTGTATTAAGAAATCTGGGCATTGCCTATTTTAACAAACAGAATGATCAGGATAAAGCCTTAGATTATTTTGAAAAAGCTTTTAAATTAGACCCTCAGGATGATCGTTTATGTATGGAGTTACATCAACTTTATAAAAGATTAAACAGAAGCCCCAATGAGCGTTTAAGCTTTCTGGAAAGGAACTTGGATACGGCGTTACAAAGAGATGATGTATACCTGGATTTGATATCAATTTATAATTTCCTTGGCGAGAACAAGAAAGCACTTCAATTGCTGATGCAACGTAAATTCCACCCTTGGGAAGGTGGAGAAGGTAAGGCTTCAGGCCAATATGTATGTAGTCTTATTGAGCTTGCCAAAGAAAAAATACAGAACGAATCCTATCAAGAGGCCATCTCATTGCTTAATGATGCACAAACTTATCCGCATAATCTGGGTGAAGGAAAGTTATATGGAGCACAGGAGAATGATATATTCTACTGGATGGGTTGTGCGTATGAAGGATTAAATGACGAAGAGAACTCAAGGAAGTATTTTAACATCGCAACAAAGGGACTTGACGAACCATCGGCAGCTATGTTTTACAACGATCAGCAACCTGACAAAATATTTTATCAAGGACTGGCCTGGAAGAAACTTGGAAGTACAGAAAAGGCCGAACAGATATTTAATAAGCTAATCCACTATGGTAATCAGCACATTAATGATCAGATTAAGATTGATTACTTCGCTGTATCACTACCAAACTTATTAATATTTGAAGATGACCTTGACATTAGAAATAAAGTTCATTGCTATTTTCTCCAAGGTTTAGGTTATCTTGGCCTTGCAAAATTTGAAAATGCCACAAATGCACTATTAAAAGCCCTTGAATTTGATGCAGAACATCTAGGCGCAAGGCTTCATTTAGACATGGTTAAACAAAATTTTAATTATACAACGTAATACCAAATATATTTTTTAACATGAGATTTAAGACACACTCAATTCCAGCCTATGCATCATTTGCTATGCTTTCTGCAAGTATAATGCTAAATCCAGGCAAGTTAACTGCACAAACCATTATTCCAATAGAAACGCAAAATAATGCTTTGATATTACAGGCAGATACGAATAAAGATCTGGGAACAGTTTATTTTGGAAAGAAATTATCTAATAGCAGTGAGTATGGTGAGGTGTCTGGTGTGTTTAAGCAAACTCCAGATTATACAGGAATGCTTAACTCAGCTTATACTTCTTCAGGTTCACGAAATTTATTAGAGCCTGCCATAACAGTAACACATGCAGATGGCAATAACTCATTGGATTTAAAATATGTTAGTCATGATTTAAAGAAGATTAATGATGATATTTCATTATTAAGTATAGTTTTGAAAGATCCGGCTTATAATTTTACAGTTACGCTTTATTATAAAACATACTACAAAGAAGATGTTGTAGAGCAATGGTCGTCCATTAAACACAATGAAAAAGGCAATGTAACACTTCACAAATATGCCTCAGCTAATCTTCATATAAAAAGTGCCGGTTATTATTTGAACCAATACCATGGCGACTGGGCAAAAGAGATGCAGTCGGAAGAATCAAAACTTACCCATGGCATAAAGACGCTTGACACTAAATTGGGTACGAGAGCTAATCTTTTTCAGCCATCTGTATTTATGGTATCTCTAAATAAGCCGGCAACTGAGGATGAAGGTACGGTGCTATTTGGTGCTTTAGAATATAGCGGTAACTTTCGTACTGATCTGGAAGTGGATTATCAGGACAACTTGCGTATCATCTCAGGTATAAACAACTATGCTTCACCGTATACACTTAAACCAAATGAAGAATTTGTTACCCCTGTTTTCCTTTATACATTATCTACGCAAGGTAAGGGTGTAGCAAGCAGAAATCTTCAAAGCTGGGCAAGAAACTACAAACTTTTGGATGGTAAGGGTACGAGATTAACCTTGCTTAACAACTGGGAGGCAACTTATTTTGATTTCAATGAAAGCAAATTGGCAGGACTTTTAAAGGATACAAAAAAACTAGGTGTAGACTTATTTTTATTAGATGATGGATGGTTTGCAAATAAATACCCTCGTAATGGTGACGTTGCAGGTCTTGGTGACTGGGAAGAGAACAAAGAGAAGTTACCTAACGGAATCTCATCGTTAGTTAAGGAAGCTCAGAATAATAGTGTGAAATTTGGTATCTGGATAGAACCTGAAATGGTGAATCCTAAAAGTCAATTGTATGAAAAGCATCCTGATTGGGTAATTAAGCAACCTAAGAGAGATGAGTATTATTTTAGAAACCAATTGGTGCTTGACTTAACTAATCCTAAAGTTCAAGACTTTGTATATGGTGTAGTCGATGATCTATTCACTAAAAATCCGGATTTAGCCTACATTAAATGGGATTGTAATGCGGTTATCTATAATGCACACTCTGCTACTCTTAAAAATCAGTCGCACTTTTACATTGAATATGTACGTGGATTATATAAAGTATTGGAGAGAATAAGGGCTAAGTATCCTAAAGTTCCAATGATGCTTTGCTCTGGCGGTGGCGGCAGGGTAGATTATGCTGCATTGCAATATTTTACAGAGTTTTGGCCAAGCGACAATACAGATCCACTTGAACGTATCTTTATGCAGTGGGAATATTCTTATTTCTACCCTGCAATAGCAAGTTCTAATCATGTGACAGACTGGGGTAAACAACCAATTAAGTTCCGTACCGATGTAGCCATGATGGGTAAATTAGGGTTCGACATTGTGGTTAGTCATTTAAAAGAGAATGACCTTAAATACTGCCAGGATGCAATTAAAACTTATAACGAAATAAAGCCTATCATCTGGCAGGGTAATCAATACCGTTTATCAAACCCAAAAGAATCTAGCGTAGCTTCTATGTTATACATGGATGAAAACAAATCCTCAGGTGTGATCTTTAACTACCTTGTTAATTATAGATATGGTGTAAACAGTAGCTTGCCAATTTTATTAAAGGGATTAGATGCTGCAAGGAAATACAAGATTGAGGAGATAAATCTTTATCCGGGCACTACTTCTACTATAAAAGGCGACAAATCATACACAGGAGATTTCTTGATGAAAGTAGGATTTAACCCTGATGTGAACTCATCAAGAGCGAGTGTAATATTAAAAATTGAAGAAGTAAAATAGAATAACCGATAAGACACAAGATGGATACCAATTTTGATATGAATGAACACCCGCACACGCGGCAAAATATATTAACCGGAGAGTGGGTTTTAGTGTCTCCACACAGAACTAAACGGCCATGGCAGGGAAAGGTAGAATCCCTGCCTGCCGACAACCGGCCTCAGCATGATCCTGCTTGTTACCTGTGTGCAGGTAACGAAAGGGCAGACGGAAGTAGAAATCCGGATTACACTACCAATTTTGCTTTTACAAACGATTATTCAGCATTGTTGCCGGATACTCCAGTAGGAGAAATAGCTATAGATGGTTTACTGAAAGCCGAAAGTCAGTCAGGAATTTGTAGAGTTATTGCTTTTTCCCCAAGGCACGATCTAACACTTGCAGAACTAGATCTGGCAGCAATTAAAGGGATCATTCAATTATGGGCAGAAGAGTTTAAGACTTTAAGTGAGAACCCTTCAATTAAGCATATTCAGATATTCGAGAACAAAGGTGAATTAATGGGATGCAGTAATCCTCATCCTCATGGCCAGATCTGGGCACAGAACAGCATCCCTCTTGAGATCCATAAAGAAACAACAAATCAGAAAAAATATTTCCAGGTAAATGGCCGAAGTTTACTAACAGACTACCTTAAAGTAGAGCTTAAAGAGCAAAAGAGAATTGTGTTTGAAAACGATAGTTTTGTAGTATTGGTGCCTTTTTGGGCAGTTTGGCCTTACGAAACTATGATTATCAGCAAAAGACATGTAAGGAGTGTATTAGAGTTTACAGAGCAAGAACAAGGAGACCTTGCATCAGCACTGAAAAATATAACCGTAAGATACGACAACCTTTTCCAGGTTTCATTTCCTTACTCGGCTGGTATGCATCAAATGCCGGTAAACGATGGCGATCATGCTGAATGGCATTGGCATATGCACTTTTATCCACCACTTTTAAGATCTGCAACAATCAAAAAATTTATGGTTGGATATGAAATGCTCGGCAATCCTCAGCGTGATATTACACCGGAAGCAGCTGCAGAAACTTTAAGAAACCTATCTGATATTCATTACAAAAGCAATAATCTTTCATAGTTAAAAAACAAATGGTTTTTATTAACTTTAAGTAGACGTTTAAAGAAATCTACTAAAGTATTAATACCATGGAAAAAGAGGAGATAAAATCATTATTAGAGATTATTGACCAACAAGTAAGTTCTTCAATACTGGGCGGAATGGAAGAACAGTATGAAGAACTTGAAGAGTTGGGTTTTATAACAATCAACAGACATAGCGTACAGCATTCAGCTTCTATAACCCCTTTGGGAATGGAATATCTGGATCAGGAATAGGGATTTTTTTCTTCATTGGATATCAATGTGTTATAAGTATTTTGGTACGTGTTTTGACAGATAACAATACCATTGAAATGTCGAACAAAATGAATTAAAAAGTAGTCACTCCTAAACCTCCTCGCTATGAACACTACTGATTTCAATCACCAGCTTAGTCTAAATCAAAGCGCTCTAGAAACTTTTGCCTTTAAGTTTACCCAGGACTATGAGGATGCTAATGATCTCGTGCAGGATACTTTATTAAAAGCGATGCGCTATTCCAGAAAATTCAGGGATGGCACAAATTTTCGGGGATGGTTGTATACCATCATGAAGAATACTTTTATCAATAGCTATAGAAGAGGAGTAAAGACCAGATCATTCATTACTACGCACGAAGAAATCCCTGTTTCGCAATTACAGAATAGTGCTACAGGGAATTCAGGGGAAAATAAATTTATGCTCGAAGACATTCATAATGCGATGAAGAAACTTCAA
Organism: uncultured Pedobacter sp.; assembly: GCF_946479715.1. Next base: position 13,296 of record NZ_CAMLHF010000110.1, read on the forward strand.
CCCGAATACCTAACTCCTTTCATTAAGTATTTTGAAGGCTTTAAGTATCATGAAATATCTGAAATGCTGCATGTCCCGATCGGAACGGTAAAAACAAGGATACATATGGCAAGAGGGATCTTAAAAAAGAACCTCAAAATGTATACGGATGAGTTTGCAGCTAAAGGATAATCTCTTTATGGATTCTTCTCTAAGTAGTTATCTATAGCCTTTTCCAGATCTTCATATCCTTCAGGAGGAAAGCACCTTGATCCAGGATGCTCTATGGTCCATTTTCCGTTAGCCCGACTCAACACAATTGGGTCAGGTTCGCCTGTAACCAATTCGACTTTAAATCTGAGGCAATTATCGGATGAAGTTACAAGGACATCCAGTTCCATGCTCGCTTTCCTGAATCTAACTGGAAATGTTCTCATATGTTTTATCCTCCTATTGTTTAATTACACCTTTGCTAATCATATCTTCGAATAACCTTTTATTGAAGTCTGTAGCAAGAGCCTGGGGGCTGGAAGGATCCAATGACTTAGTCTGTACGGAATAAATCAGTTTCTCAGTATTCAAGCTATAGAAATTCGCTTCAAGTATAAATTTATTGGTTACCGTATAATATCCGGGTTCATAAACCCTGGCATACATGGTGTGGTAATAGCCCCAGAAACGATAGGTTCTAGGCCAGATGCTTACCGAACCAGGGTTGTAATTCTTTTCTTTAGTTTTATCCAGTAAGGCAATGGTGAAAGTACCATCATACCCTTTATTTCTTATTTTCTTAAGTGCCTGAGATTCACTCAAACCCTCAAAGGCCTTTGGCCCATATTCAGCTAATGCTGATCCTGCATTAATGCCGCGGGCCTTAAGATTTTGCACTGTCACATTCTCCACATTCTCTTTAAGACTCCTGTCTTTTGCACCCATCAATCCAATTACGAGTACTTTATTAGATTTTTCTATTGTCCCCTGAGGATCTGCCCATGATGAAATGATCTTCGTACTATTGCATGCATTTAACAAAATGGTAAATAAAAGAACCATTCCTATTGCACCGGGCAACAACAATTTTTTCATGTTTTATAAGTTTATATACACATATAACAATCCATAATCCATTTAGTTGTAACAATTTAGCCTAATATTCTTTATATCAATCTATAAGATCAAATTGAAAATTGAGTAGGCACATTTACTGCTTCCTACCCAATTAATCCTATTAAATTAAAGTTTAACAATTACACCACATCCCACTCTAGGTCCAGAATTCCCTGTAGGTTGGGTGGTATAGTCATCTGTACCCCCATGAACTATTATTCCTCTATCAATGATGTTTTTGATGTCATTTTCTTCAATGCTCCACCTGTCGGTGGTAACTGAAATTGAACCGTGCCCTTTGCTGTCTAGTTGAATATTCCCAATGTCGCCAGAGTGATACGCGGCAGATCCCCATTTACCATGTGCCTCGTTTGTAGGATTCCAGTGTCCATGCGTGTTATTTCCCATGTCCCCGCAATCTCCATGCTCATGAAAATGAACAGCCACAGTACTGTCGGCCCTTGCCGGAAAATTAAGTTCCAAATCCATTCTCATTTTCCCGTCTTTCAATTGATAGAATTTTGCCAATCCTATGTCTTTGGCATCAGCTGTTGTTGCAAGTTTTGCCTGTGCTACTTCAACTTCTGCAGTAGGAGAGCAAGAAGTAAATAATGCCACTATTGCTATAATGGCGATTGTTAAATAATTTTTCATATCGTTATATATTGGTAATTACTATTTAGAACAAAAGCCATCACTTTAAGTTTTATAGAATTTGTCTTTGATTGGCAGAATAGAATAAATTGGAGCAACTTTTGATATGAGTGTGCGTGCTTGATAAATAAAAACAGAGTACTATATTTAAAACTTAAGTAAAAGGAGATTATATACCGATGAGAAAATACCTGATAATTTTATTGTTATGCTTTACAGCCAAGGCCTTTGCACAGGAAAAATACTGGCAACAGCATGTGAATTATAATATTGATGTTGCTCTTAATGATCAAGATAAGTCTTTAAAAGGCTTTGAAACCATAGTATATAAAAACAATTCCCCGTCGGAACTTGACTTTATCTGGTTTCACATTTGGCCAAATGCCTACAAACAGGAATCTACAGCATTGTTTCAGCAGATAAAGAATGATACTTCGCGTGTTAAAAAGCTGGATAAATACACATATGGTAGCATTGAAGGCCTGAATTTTAAAGTAAATGGTAAAACGGCAGAAACCGAGGCTCATCCTAATCCACAATATATTGATGTGATTAAGTTAAAATTAAAGTCGCCCTTAAAGCCTGGTGATTCAGTTACAATTACTACTGATTTTAAAGTAAAATTGCCTTCATATTTTTCCAGATCCGGTTTTGCTGATGGTGAGTTCATGGTTTGCCAATGGTATCCTAAGCCTGCCGTTTTTGATAAAAATGGCTGGCACGAGTTTCCTTATCTTGATATGGGAGAGTTCTACAGCGACTATGCCACGTTTAAAGTAAATATAACTGTACCATCTGACTATGTTGTAGGTGCAACAGGGGTATTGCAGAATACAGATGAACTTGCGTTATATAAAAGCATTGGGGCAAAAAACGTTGCCAATAGAACAGGAGATCCTGTAGTTTACAAACCTATAAACAAAAGTGCTACCAAGAAGCTAACCTATAAAATTGACAGTGTTCCAGACTTCGCATGGTTTGCCGATAAGGATTTTGTAATACAATACGATACTGTTAAACTCACCTCTGGTAAAGTGATTGACGCTTTTAACTACTACCACAACAAAAAAGAAACGCTATGGAGTAATAGCATAGATTACACAAAAGATGCTGTAAGAAAATACAGTAACTGGGTAGGGGAATATGAATACCCGGTAGTACAAGTAGTTGAGGGGCCGGCAAATAATTCAAGCGGGGGTATGGAATATCCAACCATTACATTAATTACGAGCCCTGATGCAAAAAAGGAATCCTTAGATGGTGTTATAGCGCACGAGATTGGTCATAATTGGTTTATGAGTATGCTTGGTAGCAATGAAAGACAACATACCTGGTTAGATGAGGGCCTCAATACTTATTTTCAGTTCAGATATGAAGCTGAGAAATACAGAGCCAATTCAATATTTGGTGATGCTATCCCAGCAGATGTTAAAGCTTTACCGGAAAAGGAATTTTTAGACCGCACTTATGGTGCAATGGCTAGTATTCCTATGAAATCGGCTATTGAAACCCCTTCAGATAAATTTACTTCTTCTGATGATTACAGCATGACTTCTTACATAAAGACTGCATTATGGTTGTATATCCTCGAAAATTCTGTTGGAAGAGATAAAATGGATATCGCCTTTAAGCATTATTTTGATAAATGGAAAAATAAACATCCCCAACCAGAAGATTTAAAGGCTTCGTTTGAAGAATCTTTAGGTACCAATCTGGATAAGTATTTCCAATTGCTTAATAAGCCAGGATCATTTAGCGAGCAGCCTTAGATATTTTACCGAATTTTTAATGCTATTTACCGATTGTTTTCTACAATACAGCCCTTAAGCATTGATGAGCGTTGTTTTTGCAAGTAGTTTTGAAGAAAAAAAGCTATGGAAACTCTAAATAACAAAACCAGATCAAATCGCCATTTCGGAATGGGTATTTTTTTACTTGTAATTGGCGCTATCTTTTTATTAAGAAACATTGGCCTAAATATTCCATTCTGGGTGTTGAGCTGGCACACGTTCTTCCTGGCTTTCGGGTTATTAATAGGCTACAGGAAGAACTTTAAAGCAGGCGCCTGGGTATTTTTTGTGATACTTGGAGGTGTATTTACTTTAAAGGACCTGATATTCTTTGATATTTCACAATATACTACTGCATTGGCCTTAATAGGTGTAGGACTTTACATGATTTTCAGACCAAAAAAAGACGTTCAGTTTTGTGACTTCGGAAACAGAAAATAATTAAATCTATCATATATTAAAAGAGGCAACCGGACGCGGTTGCCTCTTTTTTGCGTTTCTTACAACCTATTAATTCAACGCAATCGTTTGATTAGCAGATGTACTTAAGTAATCAGTTTTGATATGAACAGTACCAGATCTGTCGTTAGCGTTGAAAAAATAACCAGTACCGGCCTTTTTGAACTGTTGCAAACTGTTGTAAGCTTTTAACTTTTTGCCATTAACACTTACTTTATTCGGTGCTTTTGGATTATGTACATCAACCAAATAAACTCTTTGCTTGTTCTTACCTTCAAAATCTCCTTTGGCAGCATTTATTA
>NZ_CAMLHF010000111.1 GCF_946479715.1 uncultured Pedobacter sp.
AGCAGTTTTTATATTCAATTTAGCTATCTTAAAAATTTTAAGGTTACAGGAAATAAGGATTTAGTTAATATCGGAGTATTGTCATCTGATCTTGAATTGTATTTTTGTGAAAATGGTCAAATAGGAACTGATGATGATGCTGACAAAAATATTTTTCGACTCTCGTTAACAGCGATAAGTTCTTTTGGTGGAAAAAATATAGAAATTAGAAAAAATAGCATTATATGCACTAAAGGCGCTTATGCCGCTGTTCATGACGAAATGCCCGAAATTGAGGTGCTTGTTAATAATGATGCAGAATATTCTGGAAAAACTAACCCCAACGCTGATATTTATATTTATAATGACAATACGAACTGTGAAATCTGCAATCCTGTAGAATTTTATAAAAAGATAAGAGCAGATGCAATGGGCAATTGGAAAATTATCGGAGATTTTAGCAGAAATCGATTTGTTGCAAATAGCACATTAATTAAATCATCTTCGGAGTACACCCAGCCAGCAATTTTACCTAATAGTTCTGAATATCCTAATTCCATCATTAACCCAACCTGTGGATTGAAAAATGGCTCAATAAAATTGTTGAGTATAAAACATGTGCTGAAAATTGAGTGGTTTGATGATAAAAATCTAAAGATAGGTGAGGGAGCGGAAATTAAAGAATTAGGCCCTGGTAAATACCGTGCAAAATTATCTAATGGAAAGTGCTTTGTCAATTATGATAATATTTCGCTAATCAATTCGGAACCATTTTTTGATGACCAAAATTTACAAATCACAAATCCTGGTTGTGGAATTAAAAATGGCTCAATTGAAGGACTAATAGCGGGATCTACTGACGGAAAAGAGTTAGAGTTAAGGTGGTTCGATAAAAATAATATTGAGGTAGGGACGGAAAGCACCATTTCAGATCTCGGGCCTGGGGAGTATAGACTTATTGCTAAGGACAAAGAGAATTGCACTAAAACTTACGGCCCTGTTATTTTAACTAATCAAAGCGGCCCCTCCATTGACCTATCCAGCGCCATTTTTAAAAATGCAACCTGCGATGGCTCTAATGGTTCTATAACCAACGTTAAAGTAACAGGAACTGGAAATATTACTTACACCTGGAAAAATGCTGCAGGAGTAACTGTAGGTAATACAAGAGACCTAATAAATGTTCAATCAGGCTGGTATGGTCTTGAAGTGAAAGATGGAACGGTATGCCCCGTCTTAGCATCTGCTCCCGTTCAGGTCAAAGAAACAAATGGAATTACTATTGATGAAGCCAAGGCTGTAGTTGTGCCTATTGCGTGTAGTTCTTCAACGGGTGGAGTGAGGGGTATATTAGTTAGCGGGGCAATTACTTACAAATGGGTCGATGAAGGTAATAAAGAGGTGGGGCATTCTCTGGATCTTACGGGAGTTGGTATTGGAAAGTATCGTTTGTTAGCAAGTAATAATACTGGATGCACCAAGCAAAGTCAGGTTTATGAAGTTAAAGAATTACCATCTACAAGATTTGATGTATCTGCTATTGGCGGAAGCAGCTCGTATTGCCATGAACCGAATGGATCAATTTTTGTCGAGATTAAAGGTGTGCAGCCCTTAAAATTTAGATGGGTTAACTCGTCGGGAGTAACGGTTGGAAACTCGTCGATTTTAACTGCTACTGACGGAAAATATAAATTATATCTTACCGATAATAATAACTGCGAATCCTTCTACAGAGAATTTTCAATATTAAACGTTGCTGAAGCTGTGATAAATCGTGGCGAAGAAAAAGTCACAAACGACCAATGTAATCAAGGCAAGGGAAGTATTAAAGCTCCTGGTATTTCCGGAACGCCTCCATATTATTATTATTGGTCAGACAGTAATGGTCAGTCAATCGGTTCTGGATCAGTTCTTGAAAATATTTCCGCAGGTAATTATTCGCTTATGATTGGTGATGCACTTACTTGTTCGAGACAAACCATTCTGTATACTGTTTTAAATGAAGATAAAATCTTATCTCCTCCAATATTAAATGATTTAAAGATTTGTGCCCCTGGTGATGCTTTTATTCAGGTAATGCAACCCGGAATCGGCACTTATGTCTTATATAATGAAAATGGAATCCGTTTAGATCAAAGTACCTCTGGGACTTTTAAGGTTAATATTATAAATAGCCAAAACTATCTTGTTAAACAAATTGTAGGATTATGTGAGAGTCCGGCCGCAAAAATAAGAGTTACTATAGAAAATGAAGGCTTGTCTAAATTATCAAATGCTATTTCTCCTAATAACGATGGGCTTAACGACTTTTGGCAAATACCAGATATGATAAATTATCCTGAAGGGACTGTGCTGATCTTTAATCGTTACGGACAGAAGGTATTTGCATCGACAGGGTATAAGCAACCGTTTGATGGCCGACAAAATGGAAAAGATTTGCCAGTAGGTACTTACTATTACATAATTGATTTAAAACGAGCATGTGGTTTATTAAAAGGCAGTATAACTATTATTCGATAAAATTTCCTCTGTATCATATTAAAATTGCAATTTTACTTTTAACTCTTTAAACAAGTTTCAAGTATGCAGCAAATTATATTAACGAGCATTGGCTGGCTGGGTGTGGTCTTATGTACTGTAGGCTATTTATTATTAAGCATAAAACTGATAACTGCTGAATCGCTCACTTTTCAGTTGCTGAATATAATTGGCGGACTATGCTTAGTGGCAACAGCGGTGGACAGTAATGATATGCCAAATGCTGTTGCCAACATACTCTGGATGTTTATTGGAGTATATGCTTTAGGGCGCCAGTTAAGGACTCAGAGTACTGTCCGAAAGGATTAACGCGTCCATTCCCAAAATCTGATAGGCTTTACTTTTATAGTAATCCAGTCTTTCTGCATAGGCCTTTTTATCGTTTTCTAAAGAAAGGTAAAAATAAGCACCATCAACCAGTACAAAAATTAAGTCAGCTGCCGCTTTAGAATCCTCTATTTTAATCAAGTTTTTTTCATTGCACCGTGCTATCATTGAAGCAAGAGCAAAACGAAGTGAGTCTAGTATGGTCTTATACTTTGCTTTTATCTTTTTTTCTCTGAATGCCAGAGCATAAAAAGTATAAAACAATCCATCATCAAAAAGCAAATTCCATTTTTTTGAGAAGAGCATTTCAATTGTTTTCTGTAAATCTGAAAGCGTAACTGCGTCCTTATTTTTAATAGTGTAGATCAGCAGATATCTTTCAAGTATATAATCAATAAGGCCATAAGTTAGGTCTTCTTTTGTTTCGAAGTAGTGGATAATAAGGCTTGGATTGATATCCATCACCTTGGCAATTTTCGCTATTGAGGTATTTTCGTAACCTTCTGTTTTAGCAACCTTATAAAATATCTTAATAATTTCTAGTTGTCTTGCCTCTTTGAGGCTCTTTCTTCCCATGATAAAATTTATTCTTCCAAACTAATCAAAAGTAATCTTATTTCACAAATTTATTTTTATAGATTGAATGTATGTTCAATTAATTTATTAATTTAGTTCTAACCTGCTGTTAACATTGCAAGTGGATATTTGCGACGCTCAGACAGTAAATACGATACCAAACCAAACAAACTTAATCTCAATGCAATTATGAAAAAAAAGCTACTACTAATTTGCTTCATGTTTTTTGCAGCAAAGAGTTTTGCCCAGAATATCACCGTAAAGGGTGTGGTTCGGGATGCCGAAACTAAAGGGCCAATTCCATCAGTTAACATCAGTGTAAAGGGAACAAAGCTGGGCACTGCAACAAACACAAATGGTATTTACACCCTAACAAATGTAAGCCCTAAGGCAATTCTTGTCTTTTCCTACATTGGATATAAACAGCAAGAAATTAACCTTAATGGGGAAACACAGCTAAACGTAACTCTAACTCCAGATCTGAGCGACCTTCAAGAGGTGGTGGTTGTTGGATTTGGTACAAAGAAGAAGATTAACATTGCAGGTGCAATAGATCAGATATCTGGAAAGGAGCTCGAATCAAGACCGGTGGCCAACGTAATGCAGGCATTGCAAGGTCTCAGTCCTGGATTAAACATTTCTTATGGTGGCGGTGCTCCTGGTACGGTCCCAGTAATAAATATAAGAGGATATACTTCCATCAACGGAGGTTCACCTTTAGTTGTAATTGATGGAATTCCATCAACCAACGATGATATGCTAAGGTTAACACCATCAGACATATCATCATTTATTGTTTTACGTGACGCTGCATCAGCTGCAATTTATGGTGCCAGAGCCGCTTTTGGTGTAATTTTGATTACAACCAAACAGGGAGTTGCCGGTAAACAAACCATTAGCTATAATGCCTTTAGCTCTTGGGGTAAGCCAACGGTACTTGCTAAACCCGTTACCGATCCGTATATATTCTCCAGGGTTTTGGAAACAGCTACAGATAATACTCCCTGGGATTACGTGAATTTCTCGGACGAATATTATAAATGGGCAAAAGAAAGATCAGAAAATCCCTCCATTGCAGATACCCGACTGGACCCGGCTGATCCAAGAAAGTGGGCTTACATGGGAAGCAACGATTGGTATGGGTACTTTTTTAATGATGCAAGTATATCGCAAAATCATACTATATCTTTATCAGGCGGAGCAAATGTAAATGAGAAACCGCTGACCTACTATTTATCTGCAGATTACGCAAAAGAGAACGGACTTAACAAACTCACAGCTGATTTTTGGGACAGATATGGTTTACGGTCAAGAGTAGGATTTTCTCCAACAAGCTGGCTTAAGTTGGATAATAACCTTAACATTTACGAAACTAAGCGTGCTTTACCTACTGCAGACATTAGAGACTTATATTATCTGCAACCTACCGATGTTGCCAAAAACCCGGATGGAACCTGGGCAAATACATCTGCGGGCAGACTTGCCGCCAGATTGGTTGATGGAGGCAGTAACCTTCAGAATATGTTTGGCTTTCACAACATCACCGGCGCTGTTGCCACCTTCCTTAATGGCGACTTACAGGTAAATGGGGATGCTTCATTTAAAAGGGAATTATGGAAATACCATAATGATTCGAAAAAATATAAAATTGGATATGGACCCGACGATATTAGAGAAGAAGGTGGTAATGGTTATGTAAATGAAAGCAATGGCTATTTATACAATAATGTATTTAACTTGTATACAACCTATAAGAAAACCATAGGCGATCATTTCTTTAGTGCGATGGTGGGCTATAACAGCGAAAACTATCGCTATTCAACAGTAGATGCTCAGCGTGGCGTGTTGATTTCATCATCCCTTCCTTATCTTGGTTTAACCACAGGTGATCCTACAATAGGCACAAGCTACAAGGCTTATGGAACCAACAGTGTTTTTAGCCGATTAAACTATACGTTTAAAGATCGTTATATTTTAGAAGGTACCGGACGCTATGACGGCTCATCCCGTTTCCCAACTAAAAGCCGCTGGGGTTTCTTCCCATCAGCCTCACTTGCGTGGATTGCAAGTTCAGAAGAATTTATTAAGCCTTTGGCTCCGGTATTGTCAACCCTTAAACTTCGTGCAACCTATGGAGATCTTGGTAACCAGAATGTAGGTGACTTCTCTTATATTCAAACGCTTCCGGCAGGTCCTTCAAATTATTTGATTGATGGTGTGCAGCGTCAGGTTATTCTGGGAGCTCCGCAATTGTTTATCGATCCACAAACTTATACCTGGGAAAGGGTTTCGACACTTAACATGGGTACCGATATAGGATTGCTTAATGATAAATTCCTTCTTGGATTTGACTATTATATTCGCGACACTAAAGGAATGTTAGTCGCAGGGCAGGAGTTGCCAGGTGTATTGGGGACAACACCTCCCGCGCAAAATGCTGCAGATCTCAGAACCAAAGGATGGGAATTGTCTGTAACATATCGGGATAGATTTGATATTGGATCTAAACCATTTAACTTTCAAACCAAGATATTCCTTTCAGATTCCCGCTCTAAGATTACAAAATTCACAAACGATCAGAACTTATTCTCTTCTTACCGTATAGGACAGAATATTGGCGAGATATGGGGACTTGAAAATGATGGTTTCTTCAAGAATAAAGAAGAAATAGCTGCTTTAGATGAATCGAGCCTTATTCCTTGGGGCGCGTTGGAAATCCTTCCAGGATGGCCAAAGTATAAAGATTTGAACGGCGATAATAAGATAGAAAGAGGTTTAAGTACTGATGACCCAAAAGATCTTAAAGTGATCGGAAACAGTAGCGATAGATATAGTGTTGGAGCCAACCTGAATATGGATTGGAATGGCTTTGATGTTTCAGTGTTCCTTCAAGGGGTACTAAAAAGAGACTTTTATCCTCATCATTATTTATTCTGGGGTCCTTATCAACAACCTTATGCTAATGTTTATCCATGGAACTTAAACTTCTACAGGGGATCTGCCGATTCACCTGAGCAACGGGCTAAACATTCTGCATCATACATTGCAGCAGGACTTGCAGATGCAAATACTGATTCTCAGTATCCTGTACTGCAATCTTGGTTGGCCGATGCTAATTATGGTAGTGGTTTAGATATACCGCAAACAAAATATTTACTAAATGGAGCTTATTTAAGGATTAAAAATATTACACTAGGTTATACATTACCATCAAGTTTAACCAAACGTTTTAAGGTTAACCGCTTAAGGATATTTGTATCTGGAGAAAATATTTATGAGTTTTCTGCAATCAAGAAATTCGTAGATCCAGAATCTGTAAATCAAAGTACAAGCGCATGGGCATATCCGTTTCAAAGGAAATATGCAGTTGGTTTAAACCTTGACTTTTAATAATCGGAGCTTAACAATCATTAAAAATTAGTTATGAAAAAGAATATATATATCCTGTTTATAGTTATTGTAACTGTATTAGGCGCTTGTAAAAAGGGTGATTTGGATCGTTTTCCCCAAACTTCTATCTCCCCAAACCTTTTCTTTAACACAGAGGAAGATCTTGCTCTATATGTAAATGGACTATTATCTATGCCAGACCGTGGTAGTTATCTGAACGATCAAAGCAGTGATAACGTAGCCACAACTGCTGCTGTAGAAGTAAAGAATGTAATGGCAGGTAATACTAATGCTCAAAATATCAATACTGGCTGGGGCTGGACCAGGTTGCGTGACATTAATTATTTTCTGGAGAACTACAACAAAGCAAACATTAGTTCCGAAATTAAAAAGCATTATGTTGGTTTGGCCAAGTACTATCGTGCGCAATTTTATCTGGATAAAGTAAAGCGTTTTTCTAATGTACCATGGTACTCTGGTACTTTGAATCCGCAGGATAAAGAATTGTTGTTTAAAGCGAGTGACCCACGGGCACTGGTGATTGACAGCATAATGGCCGACCTGGATTTTGCTTACAAGAATGTTAGGGAAAGTGTACCTGCCGGAACACCAGGGAAATGGGCTACAGCCGTTTTATATGCAAGAACAGCGCTTTATGAAGGAACTTATCGCAAGTATCACACTGAGCTTAATTTAAAAGCATCAGCAAATGTTTTCTTAGAAACTGCAGCCAGGGTTAGTGGTGAGATAATGGCTTCTAAAAAGTTCTCTATCTACAATACAGGAAAGCCCCTGCAAGATTATGCCACCTTATTTGGAAGTCAGGATTTGGCTACTAATCCAGAAGTTATATTGGTTAATATTTTTGATCAGGCCAAGAGCAGAGGCCAAAATGTAAATGGTGTAGTATTTGGAGATTATGAACAAGCACCAGCAAAAGACCTTATACAGGCCTATTTAATGAAGGATGGCAGTCGTTTTACCGCAATACCAAATTACGATAAACTTGGCTTTGTAAAGGAGTTTGAAAACCGCGATCCGCGTTTAGCTCAAACAATGGCTTATCCAGGATGGATTAGAGTTCCCGATGCGCAGCCCTATCTTCAAAGGCTAAATAAAAACTTTACAGGCTATCATCAATTAAAAGGATATGTAAATAGTACCGATAATGTAATTTTAAACAGTGTTGATTTTCCTGTTTATCGCTATGCAGAAGTACTATTAAGCTATGCAGAAGCATTGGCTGAATTGGGCACACTTAATCAATCGCAGTTAGATGAGTCCGTTAACCTGATTAGAAGAAGAGTTGGCATGCCAGATCTTAATTTAGCGCAGGCAAATGCATCTCCTGATCCATTACTACAGCAGCAGTTTGACAATATTGAATCGAATCAGGGTGTAATTCTGGAGATCAGAAGAGAACGTAGGGTTGAGTTTGCTTTTGAAAACAGCAGGTACGATGATTTGATGAGATGGAAAGCAGGAAAACTATTGACTAAAAGCCCGGAAGGAATGTATTTTCCAGGTTTAGGTAAATATGATTTAACTGGAGATGGGATAGAAGATATTATTTTAATAGATAAGTCTGTTACTATTCCTGCAGAAGACAAGAAGGAAAAGAACTCATTAGGAATAACACTTATATATTACCGCACTGGAGAGATAGGATCGGATGCTACTGTATTCCTTAAAAATGGTGCCAATGGAGGAGCTATCGTAACTGAAAATGTTACCCGTAAGTTTGAGGATCCAAAATATTATTATCGTCCTATTCCTCAGCAACAAATTGTATTAAATTCGAACCTAAAACAAGTATTTGGCTGGTAATGACCAATATGCCCATTTAGAAATAAAAACAAAATGACGACACTGAAAAGAAGATCTTTACTAAAGGCAGCAGGACTAGCTGTTGGCGCCGTAGCAACCAGCGGCCTGTCTGCCTTTGCTTCCAATCCGGAAAAGCAGGATAAGAAAACCAAAAAGCTGGCTCTTTCTGTAGCACATATAACCGATGTGCATATTGGAGAAGGTGAAAATGCCCCCGAACGTTTTAAAAAATGCTTAAAACATATCATTACCAAGCACAAACCAGATTTCTTTTTGAATGGTGGTGATTCTATTGGTGATGCATCGTACGACAATGTTGTATATGATCAGGTAATTAAGCAGTGGGGTATTTGGGATGATTGCATAAAAACATTGGATAAATATGAAGTCCACAGTTGCATTGGTAACCACGATTCATGGTGGAAGGCCCCATCTAAAGAGCATGAAATGTATGGGAAAAACTACGTGGTTAAGCGCTTGAAAATTCCTAACAGATATTACAGCTTTTCAAAAAAGAACTGGCATTTTATTGTACTTGATGGAAACAATGGCAATATCTCATTAGATCAGGAACAATACGAATGGTTGGAGAAAGAATTGGAGAAATTGCCGGCATCTACACCAACATTACTAATGTCGCACTATCCAATCTTGGGTACTACTCAGGTTCTTGTAGGTGGGGGTCATTCTGATTGTAAGAAGCTAAAAGACCTGTTTCAAAAGCATCGCGATAAAGTAAGAGTTTGCTTAAGCGGACATAATCACTTATCAGATAATACTCATTATAATGATGTTTTGTATTGCTGTAATGGTGCAATGAGTGGCTTCTGGTGGGGTAAAGGTGATGCTGAATCTGCCGGCCCCGGTTATTATTTGGAAACCCCACCCGGTTATGCAATGCTGAATCTTTATGAAGATGGAACAGTTGAAAACGAATATTTTCCACACACTTATTAACAAACCATGAGAATCCCATTTATTTTAACAATCTGCTTTTTCTTATCGGCAGCAACTAATGCACAGCAGAGAGAACAAAAAGTGGTTTACATTATTGCTGATGGCATTCCTGCCGATGTAATTGAAACCCAAGATCTTCCTAATTTTAAGAAGATCGTACAAGCAGGATCTTATTCCCGAATGTATGTTGGGGGAGGCAAAGGTACCTACAGTGAAACGCCTACCATTTCTGCAGTTGGTTATAATAGCTTGCTAACCGGCACCTGGGTGAATAAGCACAATGTGCCCGACAATGATATTAAGGAGCCTAATTATAACTATCAGAACATATTCAGGTTATTTAAGGCCCAGTATCCCAATAAAAAAACTGCTATTTTTTCTAGCTGGACAGATAACCGCACCAAACTACTCGGCCATAATTTACCGGAAGCCGGAAATCTAAAAATTGATTACTTTTTTGATGGCTATGAACTGGATACCGTTCGCTTTAAACATGATAAAAAGGCAGATTATATGCACCTTATTGATGAACAGGTAATAGCTGATGCCGCTACCACCATTCATGATAAAGCGCCTGATCTTTCCTGGATCTATTTGGAATATACAGATGATATGGGACATGCACATGGCGATAGCCCTGAGTTCTACAATGCTGTAGCGATGTTGGATAAACAGGTAGGCAAAGTTTGGGAGGCAATAAGCTACCGTCAGAAAAACTTCAAAGAAGACTGGCTGATTGTTATCACAACAGATCATGGTCGTGATGAAAAAAGCGGAAAAGGACACGGCGGACAGTCCGACAGGCAAAGATCAACCTGGATGGTAAGCAATTATAAAAACCTAAATACCTATGGCCAATATTTTGATCTTGGCGTGGTTGATATAATGCCTTCAATAGCCAATTATTTAAATGTAAAACTACCTGATAGTGTAGCACAAGAAGTAGATGGCACTTCTTTCATTGGCCCGGTATCTATTGCAGCGCTTAAAACAATCTATACTCAGAATCATATTGATATCAGCTGGAAAGCATTGCAAAAAACTGGAAAGGTTAAAATATGGCTGGCCACAACAAATAATTTTAAAACAGGAGGAAAAGATACTTATCATCTTTTAGGTGAAACAGATCTTAGTCAGCAACACTTTTTTGCCGATGTTAAAGACTATCCATCGGAGTTTTACAAGATTGTTATTCAGGCTAAGGATAATACCCTGAACAAATGGGTAGTCCTTTCTCCGGCAAAATAGACACGATAAGCAATGGTAAAATTACAAGTCTAACTTGTAATTTTACCATTATGAATTCACCAGAAGCATTATTAATAAAACAAGCGAGATTAGATTCAAACAACTGCATCGCAAAAAAGGATGTCGACGGAGTATCCAAATATTGGCTTGATGATTTTGTACAGATCGCTGGCGATGGTAGCCATACCGTTGGCAAAGCTGAAATTGCTGCCGATTGGAAATACATGTTCTCTAAAAGCAGTCCGCTTTTTGAGCGAATCCCCGAAACAATTGTGATCAGTAAAAGTGGCGATCTGGCATGGGAAAACGGAAAATGGAATTACAAAAATGCCAAGTATCATGGTAATTATGCCGCAATGTGGCGTAAGGTAAAAGGAAAATGGCTTACACAAAGCGAGCTTTATGTTTCACTAAACTAATCTGGTTATAGCAGAAATTAATCCCGAGTCATTAACTTAGAGCATATAACCCTATAGACATGAAGATAGCTGTATTTAGTACTTACCGATACGATGAAGAATTTTTAAGCAAATTTAATACTGGTCATGAGTTATCTTTCTTTACCGTTGCCTTAACAGAAGAAACTGTTAAACTGGCAGAAGGTTTCGAAGCAATATGCATTTTTGTAAATGACCGTGTTGATTCTGATATCATAAAGACCCTGCATAAAGGCGGAATAAAACTAATAGTTTTGCGCTGTGCTGGCTTCAATAATGTGGCAATTGAAACAGCAAATGAATTGGGTATTCCTGTTTTAAGAGTCCCTGCATATTCGCCAGAGGCAGTAGCAGAGCATGCAATAGCCCTAATTCTTACCCTTAACCGTAAAACACATAAAGCTTATAATCGGATTCGTGAAGGTAATTTCTCCCTGGAGAAACTCATGGGTTTTAATTTACATAGACACAAAGTAGCTGTAATAGGTACTGGAAACATAGGCAAAGCTTTTTGTAGAATCTTAAAAGGTTTTGGTTGTTTAATAAGCGCTTATGATCCTTATCCATCTACAGAACTTCAGGAGCTTGGTGTTAAATACGGCAGTTTACAGGAAATATTAAATGATGCTGATATTGTAGCGCTTCATTGCCCGCTTACCGAAACAACCAAACATTTGATCAACAAAGAAACCCTTAAACTTTTTAAAGAAGGCGCAATGCTGATAAATACAAGCAGGGGAGGTTTGATTGATACAAAAGCAGTTATTAAAGCATTAAAGACCGGACAGCTTGGATATCTGGGCCTCGATGTTTACGAGCAGGAAAGCACCCTGTTTTTTCATGACCACTCAGAAAATGTTATTCAGGATGATCTGATTACCCGTCTCATCTCTTTCCCCAATGTACTGATTACCTCCCATCAGGGCTTTTTTACTAAAGAAGCAATGGAAGAAATAGCCCAAATTACATTTAAAAATGTAGATGCATTTTCGAATGGAGAAGAACTAGTAAACCGTGTAAAATAGAGATTTTACAAACGCATGCCTCTTAAAAATTCGTCAACCTGCATACGTTTTTTGCCTTCATATTGTAGATCAGTGAATTTGATAAAACCATCTCTGGCAGCAAACTTTAAATAAGTTTTGCCATCAGATAAAAAGCTTCCAGGCGAGATCCCCGGTTCTTTTTCTTCAAACTCGGCCTTAAATACCTTAAGGGTTTTATCATTTAGTTTAGTAAAAGCAGTGGGGTAAGGACTTAGTCCACGAATCAGGTTGTATATTTTATTGCCAGACTGGTTCCAATCTATTAAACAATGCTCTTTAAATATCTTTGGAGCATGTTTCAGCTCATCACTTTGTGGTTGAGGTTGCTCTGTATAATTGCCGGCTTCTATTGCCTTTACGGTCTTAACCAGCAACCCGGCACCCACATCCATTAACTTGTCGTGTAAATCTCCTGCAGTATCATCATTATTGATCGATACACTTTCTGAAAATATTACATCGCCGGTATCAATTTCATGTTTCAAAAAGAATGTAGTAACGCCACTTTCTTTTTCTCCATTAATGATCGCATGATTTATTGGAGCTGCCCCACGATATTGTGGTAGTAAAGATGCATGTAGATTGATAGTTCCCTTTGCCGGCATATCCCATACCACTTCAGGCAACATTCTAAAAGCAACCACTACCTGTAAATCGGCATTTAGGCTTTTTAATTCGTCAATAAACAAAGGGTCTTTCAGTTTTAAGGGTTGCAATACTTTTATTCCTTTGGATACTGCATACTGCTTAACAGCACTTTCATGAAGTTTTTGTCCGCGACCAGCGGGCTTATCTGCTGCGGTAACCACACCAACAACATCAAATCCGGCTTCAACCAAAGCATTTAAAGAAGCAACTGCAAAATCGGGCGTACCCATAAAAACTATTTTCATCAACCAGTGTTTTAAGTGGCAAAATAACTAAAAAATTAGCGCATATACAGCTAATGCCTGCTATTCTTTAGGGGCTTTTTTTATTGAATGAATGGGTTGTTCGCTTTCTTCCCTTTTCCTGGCAGGGTTTTTAAAGTTTGCCTCTTCCTTGTTGTAATCCTTATCTTCAGGCTTTTTTACAGCCTTGTTCCCCGCAGGAACTTTGTCCTTCGAAACTTCTTCTCTGAAGTTACTGCTTGGTTTTTCATTTTTCTTTTTAGGCTCGCTATTCATATCCAAAGTCTTTATAACAGCCATTAGTGGCTACTTAAGGATATAACAAGTATTTTTTGCGCATTGTTTTGTAATTACTTAATCCCGGCTCCCAGCTTGCCCTTATTTCTTCTTCAGATTTACCGGCAATAATCTGTGCCCTAAAGCTCGAAACGCCAATAAGTTTTTCAATAGTGCCCATCTGTTTGCTCAATTTAGAGTTAAAGAAATCTGCTTTGTTTGGAGATGCCTTGTATAGCTCAATTAACCAGCTCAGCTTTATTTTCTTTTCCTTTCTAAACTCACTTACATCGTATTCCCTAAGATCTAATCCATAACAAACCTGGTTCATAAACAATGGAGATTCAGACATTCCTTTAATGCTTTTTGGGGTAAACGAAAAGGTGTACTTATCCTTTAAAAAAGGAGAACCCACTATAGTAAATGGAAACATAGTACCGCGCCCATGATTTAAATAAGTGCCTTCAAACAAGCAGGTAGTAGGGTATAGTAAAATCGACTGCGCAGTATTTAAGTTTGGGGATGGTTTTACCGGGAGTTCATAAGGAGTATCATGTGTATAGTTGGCAACCTTAATTACTTTGATTTTGCATTTCAATTTATTATCAAGCCAACCTTCGCCATTTAGCATTTGAGCGTATTCGCCCACAGTTAATCCATGTACAACCGGAATAGGTTTTAAACCAATGCCCGACTTGTGCTGCGGTTCCAATATAGGCCCATCAATATAGAACCCATTAGGATTTGGCCTGTCCAGAATCAATACCTCTTTATTATTAGCGGCACAGGCTTCCATTACATGTTGTAAAGTATTTATGTAAGTATAAAAACGAACTCCAACATCCTGAATATCAAAAATCATAATGTCTACATCACTAAGATCTTCTTTTGTTGGAGTTGCATGTTTCCCATATAGCGATACCGCCTTAATTCCTGTTTTAGCATCTACTGCATCATCCACCGCTACACCTGCACTTGCATCGCCTCTAAAACCATGCTCAGGTCCAAATATCTTAACCACCTTTACACCAAGCGTAAGCAGGCTGTCTACCGTTGTTTCTTTTCCAATAATGGAGGTTGGGTTTACCACCATACCTACGCGTTTTCCTTTTAAGTAAGGCACGTACAATTCCGTTTGTTCTGCACCGGTACGTAGCTCGTCTGCTTTAGGCTTGTCAAAGTTTTCAGCTTTTACCTTGTATGGGTTTGGCACACCAGGGTTAAGAGCTATTTTGGTTGATGAACCACAAGCCTGAAGAGAAAGGGTAAGCAATGCAGTACTTAAAATATGTATAATAGATGATGTCATTTTGTTAATTTAAAGAATCTTACCTCTACAAAGATAAAGGTAAAAAAAAATGACTGATTACGCACTGCATTAAAGGTCGTGGTATAAAAACACAGTACCTCACCGATCAAGACCCGTATGGTACAGAAAATCATTGGAAAAAAGTGCCCTGGCCTGTGGACTTAGTAATTGATCTCTATAGGTTTTCCATTCCTTTACACGGTCTCCATACATATATGCAGTCAATCCGGGAAAGGACCAGTCTGCATTTTTTCCCCAGTGCAGTGTAAAATCGATATTGTTTTCCTGCAATACTTCTATAATCCGGGTACAGAATTTTTCTAAAGTGATCATACCGTGTGGGGCTCCATCCCAGGTAATGCCGTCTATTTCCAGCATGCAGGTAACCGGGAACCTGGTAAAGGCCAAAGTTGCTTCAGATTGCTTCACAAAGCGCATTGCATAAATGCCTGGAACCGGGCCTTCCTGTTTTGCCAGGTTAACCAGCAGTTGCAGGGCTTTTGGAGAATCTCGATGATCAACCCCTACAGAACAGGCAAAGGCGGGGCCTTGGTAGCCCGCATCGTAAAACATCTCGCTGAGCATACCGGTTGTTTCTGTATCAACAGGCGGCAGGATGGAACTTTCGAGTATCTGGATCAGTTTAGGGATGCTGTTTTGCCATGCCTGAGCGATTTGAATGAACAGGTAGATGAGATCTTTATACAATGCTGTTTTAATTGCGGGAATAGGATCAGGGTAGCCACCTTGATAGGCTTTTTTGTACATGAGCTCTATCACATATTCATTATCGTTTACATATGGATTGATAAATACTTTGTAGTGATACGGGCGAAGTGCTTTCCCCGATGCATCTGTTTCGGATGGGATTTTAACGGGGGAGTTCTCAAAATCCAGCGAAGCTGCTAGATCAAGTGCAAGTGCTTTATTGATCTTTCTTACGTATCTTTTGAGTAGGAACCGCTCTTCAGCTTCAATGACTACACCATGAATAAAACCGAATGAGCCCAGCGATATCAGTGCGGCATTGAACATCCCGTCGTCGCGGATAACCCTGGACAGTATGGTTCCGGCAAAGGCATCTGAGAGGCCGGGCTTTGAGGCCCGTTCCAGATATATACGATCATGGGGATCTGGCCCGGTAATAAGGTTCAGCCCGACCACACAATCCTGGACTGAGCCAGTATCTAGCGCTGAGCCATGTACACCTGTGGAAATGCAGCCAGCTATGGTTTGTCCGTTACTGGCCCCTGTCGTTTTCATGGATTTGCCGGTTGCATTTAAAAAGTTATGGACTTCTTTGATCACATTTCCGCATTGGATAAAAAAGAGATTTTCGGCAAGGAAGACTGTATCAGGATGAAGTTGACCGGTTTCGATCTTCATTTTCAGGTTCATCATTGCGTTGACCTGGATGTTGTCTTTTTGATGTGCTACATGTGACATAGACCATCTGGATCCTATAGCACGGAAGCCTTCTCCCTTGCTGATGGCATTAGCAAACAGTTGCTGCATCTCTGTCGCCGCATCATTGTAGCGTTCGATCTGTGAAGGCATATCTGCTTTTTTGGCAAGTTCGGTACTGTGTAGAAAACGGGCAGGCCAGGGCCCATTCTCATGCAGTGTATTCCAGGAACTGATTGCAGATGTGGTGGTTTTTGCCATAACTAATTGTCTTCTTTTAAACGAACATATGTTACTTTAACTTTTCTTACCCGGCCCAAAGTAATGCCACTTAGCAGAACATGCCCCAGGGTAACTCTGTATTCAAGGGCATAAAAACCGGTTGGACCACAATCCCTTCTCAGCTCAAAAGAGCCCTGACTGAGCTTAAGGTTAATTGTGGTGTCGATTGTATTTACTTTCTGGTTTTTGTAGAAGTCCTGTGAATCGTTGCTATAGTCAGGTTCAGGTACACCGGCCCTGCTAACCAGGCGTACTGAATAACAAGAGCTTAAGGATATTGCGACTGTACTGATAAGCAATAGCGACCTTAAATGGTAGGGACGACTTGTGGTTTTCATGGCGTTAATTGCTATATCAGTATCTTAGGTTGATTTTTTTATACTAAGCATTTGAATAGACAAATAAGGGGTACAGTCAAATGTTCGAATATGAGGTTAACTTATTGAAGTTAAATATTTAAGAAACTTGTCACAATAGTTATTTATAGCTATTGCTACAGTGTAAACAATCACTATCGAAATCTGATATGCTTTTTAACCCTACCTACACTATTCCCTTTGTACAAAAGGTATATGGACAACGGCAGCAGCAACATAACCAGCAGGCACACCAACGAGGGTAAAACTATAATTTTTACAGCAGCGATAACTTTATCCAGATCTGCATTAGCTTTCAACATAACAACAGCATAAATGCAGATCAGAAATAAAAGCAATGAGATTAGATAGTATCTTGTTTTAAGCATAGGTTTTAAGATTTTTCTGTTAGGCAATGTTTGTATCACAGTATGCAAAACCAGCAATGCCATATTTTATTATAATTTCAGTCTGTTAGTATTTGTACGAGTTGAGAATGCAAAACGCTACAGACAATAATGCTATTAAAATAAAGTACTGAAATTACTTCTGGTATAAGCCTTAATCATGATAGGGTTGGTTAGTTTCTTTGATCTTTTCATTTTTATAAGGATGAATTTTTGGGCAAAGTGTGGCTATTAGGATGATTTGATTCGCATTTAAATAGGTGCTGGCAGTAACCTCGTCTTCGACTGGATTAGGACAGAGGGCGCACTGCTTCGACATTTCTTCGGAAAACAGGT
>NZ_CAMLHF010000112.1 GCF_946479715.1 uncultured Pedobacter sp.
GATCTGTGGTAGTGACTGGAGTTCAGACGTGTGCTCTTCCGATCTCATCGCCTTACAATAAAAGAACAATAAAACTGGTGCTACGGAATAAGGCAAATGGCGACTTGAACTCCTTTGCTCTTGCTACCGATGTAAGGAGATGGTATTCGGGAAGTTTTAAGGTAGAGGAAAGTATAAAAATACCTTCTGAATTTGCAACAGGTGAATATGAAATGTTGCTTCACCTGCCAGATGAGTATGCAAGTATTGCTGATAGGCCCGAGTACAGCATCCGCCTGGCGAATAAAGATGTATGGGAAGCTTCAACAGGTTACAACAAGCTTAACCATACTGTTGCCATTAAATAATTTAACGCATATTATTCACCATGATAATCAATATCCAGGTTGTATTGGTAAAGCAGGCCAGAAAGATTCAATGCGGAAAATTTCGCCTGTTTTACTTTATTGACAGCCGGATCAAGGCTAAAGTTCTTTGCCGTACGGAAGTCTGTTTTCTCTAAAACAGACCTAACAAATGTTGCGCCTGAAAGATCACAGTTGTGGAATACGCTTGAGGTTAAATCGCATTCTTCAAAATCAGTTTCTTTAAGTGAACATTCCGTGAAGTTTGTTTTCTTAAGTTTTGTGCCATAAAAAGTTGAATAATCCAGATGGCTCCGCTCAAAATTAAAAGAAAATAGAAACTTATTGCATTTAGAAAAATCAATTCCCAGTATTTTACAGCCGGTAAAAGTAACATCCTTAAATCCGGTACCTGTAACCACAGTAAGTGAGAAATTGCATTGTTTAAAATGACAATCCATAAAATCATTATGGCTTAAATCACTCTTGGAGAAATCACAGTTTACAAATTCACATTTGATAAATTCCCGGTTCTCCAGTCTCTTTTCTGCATAATTGATACCATTAAATGTTTTGTCTTCGTGGACTGTAGTCTCGTTAGAACTGTTCATGAAATTAGTTTAAGTTGAGTAATTTGTTAACGATCTGCTCTTTCTTTTCGTCGCTAATTCCATAAAGGGCAAGGTTATCAGCGTACCAAAGTCCATCTGCAACGAGGATAATAATCAGGCCGTTTACATCCAGATTCGCTACTGACCCACCGGCAATATGCTTGGTAAGCCATTCATCCCACATTTCCTTATAATGCTCATTAATAAGTGCCGCTTGTAAAATGACTTTCATGGTTCTCCTGTAATGTAAATCACTGCTCTTTTTAATAACGAAGCGAAGAAAGGCAATAGGGGCAATGTCATTTCCTGAGGCCTTTTTTTCTTCAATGGTCCAATCGGTCAGTTCAACCAGGCTTTGGCGTACCAGTTCTTCCAGTAGCTCTTCTTTATTACGAAAATGATGGATAATGCCACCTTTACTCAATCCGGTTTGATCGGAAATAGCTTGAAAAGTAACCTGATGCCAGCCAGCTGTGGCACCTATTTCGGCCGCTATATTAAGGATCAACTGCTTACTCGCTTCCGGATCTTTCTTTCTTTTATATGGATTTTCCATTCTTCAAAGATACCGAACGATTGGTTTGTTTGCAAATTATTTTATACATTTGTCCCCTCAATTAGTAGTTCCCATGTCCAGATACGTTATTATTCTATCCCCTGTAATTAATACGCCAATTGATTTACGGCATGTTTTTGAGGTTATCGATACTTTTTCTGATATCTCAGAGTGGTCTGTTGATCTTGACGATTGTGATAAGATTCTCCGGGTTGTTTGCAGCGAGGATATTGGTCAGGAATTGGTCAAGAGCCTGGCACGATTAGGAATCAGTTCGTCGGTATTAGAGGTTTTTGATGAAAATGGGATTTCTATTATATAAATAGTGCATTAGCATCGTACCTTTATTCAATTAAAAAGAAAAGCTATATGAATACAGAAAAAGCCATTCTGGCGGGCGGTTGTTTTTGGGGAGTAGAAGAACTTATCAGACACCAGCCGGGTGTTATTTCAACGGTGGTTGGATACACAGGAGGCGATGTTCCCAATGCAACTTACCGGAATCATGGAACACATGCTGAAGCCATTGAAATCATATTTGATCCAGCACTTTTATCCTATCGTTCGCTCCTTGAATACTTCTTTCAGATCCATGATCCAACAACAAGGAACAGACAGGGAAACGACATAGGGACCTCTTATCGGTCGGCCATTTTTTTTGTGGATGAAACACAAAGGGAAATCGCTAAGGCTTTAATCGCAGACATGGAAGCTTCTGGTAAATGGCCCGGGCAAATTATAACAGAAATTGTTCCTGTAGCCGATTTTTGGAATGCTGAAGAAGAACACCAAAATTACTTGCAAAAGCAGCCATACGGATATACCTGTCACTTTGAAAGACCTGAATGGAAACTAGGTTAGTTGATTTAACTTTCTATGTTTTGAGCCCCAACTGCTCAACGTTTCCCATATAGGAATAAGTTCAATACCTATTTCGGTTAATTCGTATTCTACTTTGGGTGGAACTGAGGAATGGAGTGTCCTGGATATGAGTCCATGATATTCCAGTTCTTTTAGTTGTAAGCTTAAAATCCGTTCGGTAATTTTTGGCATTGCATTTTTAAGTTCAGTAAATCGCATCTTTCCTCCCTCAAGTTCTCGCAGGATAAGTACTTTCCATCGACCCCCAAATATCGCTATAGCATATACAAGATCGGAACAATCGCTGATGATTTTGTAATTAATGCTATTGGTTGAATTTTCTTTCCTTAATGCCATGGCTTACATTTTTGTTAGTTCCCTACATTGGGTTGTAAAGAAGGCAAATCTATTAGTTAAGATTTATTTTTGACCGAAAATAAAATCAATAATGAAGAAAATTGCATTTGTAGGATGTTTGGGGTTAATTGGAATTATTACAACCGAATTTGGGGTTATTGGTATTTTGCCTCAGATTGCAGACCACTACCATATTTCCATAGATAAAGCAGGTTTGTTACTAAGTGCATTTGCCCTTGTAATTGCATTGACAGGTCCTTTTATGACCTTGCTTACTTCTGGCTTCGACCGGAAAAAGATCATGATGATCAGTATTGCGATGTTTTTGCTTACCGGGATAGTATCCTCTTTTGCTCCACCTTTTTGGTTGCTGATTATAGTGAGGATGTTGCCTGCATTTTTGCAACCTGTATTTATTTCGAATGCTATAGCAGCAGCAGTTGCAAATGCGGATAAATCACAAGAATATCGGCTAGCAGGAATCGTTGTAGGTGGTATTGCAATAGCAATGGTAACTACTGTTCCGTTTGCTACTTATATGGCAAGTGTTTTCAACTGGCAGGCGTCTTTTGGGGTACAAGCGATAGTAACTGCTATTGCTTTATTAGGTATTTACAAGATTTTGCCACCTATGCATGCGCAGGAAAAGAAATCGTATGGAACACAATTGAAGGTGCTAACCAATAGTCGTTTTTTGATCAGCTCTGCAATGAACTTTTTTATGATCGCGGCCTGGTTTTCTACTTATAGCTATTTTGCAGATTATTTAGGCAAGGTAAAAGGGATGGATACTCAAACTATCAGTTATATGATGTTCCTTTTCGGTATTACAGGGATAATATCTAATTGGTTGGCGGGTAAAATGATGAGTAAAAATATTCCGGCTACTATTGCTTTGTTTCTAAGTGGAACGGTATTGATTCCTGTCATGTTGTTTTATTCGGGTGCCAATACCTGGTCTACTGTGTCGGTTATTGCGTTATGGGGTTTTCTATATGCTCCTTGTTTTCTGAGTGGATTTGCTTACATGACTTCTGCCGCCCCGCATGCTCCTGAGTTTGCTAATAGTTTGGCTATCTCATTTGGAAATCTTGGCGTAACGGCGGGCACTGTTGTAAGTGGTTGGTTTATTGCTTCTGTTGGGGTTTCTCAAAGTCCATGGGTGGGTATGGCCTTTGGGATTCTGGCTTTTTTAATGATTATGTGGAGGACTTTACTGGATCGAAAAAGTGAATTTATTAGTAAACCAGATCAATGTACGGCATAGCTCATTAGTTCAAATCTATGCAATCATGATGCGTTGTTCTTTCATGGGGCTTAGTTATTATCTAAAATTATTTATTAAGTTTACTATCGAAATCAACAGCTAAACCAATGAAACATAAAGCAATATCCATCAGGCCATTTATCGGGGCCAAAGATTTTGAACTTTCAAGGAGTTTCTACAAAGACCTTGGTTTTGATGAAACAGTTCTTACACCTGATATGTCTGTTTTTAAAACGGAGGGTATAGCATTTTACCTTCAGAATGCCTACGTGAAGGACTGGGTAGATAACACTATGATTTTTTTAGAGGTTGAAAATGTTGACAAATATTGGCAAGAGCTCTTGACTCTTGACCTCACCACTAAATATAAAAATGCCAAACTCGTTCCAATACGTGTTGATCATTGGGGTAAAGAATGTTTTCTGCATGATCCCTCTGGAATTCTCTGGCACTTTGGTGAATTTTTTAAAAGTTAATCACTCCCCCATTTAAAAAAATATTTGTGACATAATTTATATTACTTACATTTGCATAACTGATTATGTAATTGATTATATATATGAAACTATTTGAGAAAACGGGGAAAATGGCTCTGGGCAGTCGGCTAAGATTGCTGACTTCAAAAGTAACTGAAGACGCAGCGCAGATTTATGAATTATATAATATAGAATTTTCTCCAAAGTGGTTTCCAGTGTTTTTTGTTCTTTCAGAAGAGGGAGAAAAAACCATAACCGAAATTGCTACTGAGATAGGACATTCACAACCTTCAGTTAGTAAGATTATACAGGAAATGACTGTTGCCGGACTGATTCAGGAAAATCGGGAATCGTCTGATAAACGCAGAAACGTTGTTGCATTAACCACAAAAGGGATAGCGCTTTCTTATAAGATAAAGGTGCAATGTGTAGATGTAGAAGCTGCAGTTGAAAGCGTTATTCTAGAAGCAAGGCACAACCTTTGGGAAGCGATAGAAGAGTGGGAATTCTTGTTGGAGCAAAAACCATTGCTTAGAAGAGTGCAGGAACAAAAGAAACTTCGTGAAAGTAAAGATGTACAGATTGTGGCCTATGAAGACCAGTATCAAGCTGCCTTTAGATCCCTTAACCAGGAATGGATCTCTACATATTTCCAAATGGAAGAGGCAGATTATAAGGCCTTAGATAATCCGAAGGAATATATTTTGGATAAGGGCGGAAAGATATTTGTGGCTCTATACGAAAATGAACCTGTGGGTGTTTGTGCACTTATCAAAATGAACGATCCGGATTACGATTTTGAACTGGCAAAAATGGCAGTTTCGCCCAAGATCCAGGGGAAAAGTATTGGCTGGCTGCTTGGTCGAACAGTTATTAAGGCCGCAAAGGAATTGGGGGCATCAAAAGTTTATCTGGAAAGCAATACTGTTTTGAAACCTGCTATTAACCTATATCATAAGTTAGGGTTCAAGAAGGTAGTAGGCCGAGCAACACCTTATGAGCGATGCAATATTCAAATGGAATTACAACTGAAATAGCATATCAGAATTAATTTAAATGGAACTTACAAAACATTTATACATCATAGGTAACGGTGTTATTGCAAAAGCTTTGGCGGTGGCTTTGGCTATTAATGGAAGAAAAGTGACGATTTTAAGAGGTAGTACTGATGAGCAGCCAGTTTACGTAGAGAATATTGAGGTGGAAATGCAGAACGCCACATTACAGGCTGAGATAATGATAAGCACTTTAAGCAATTACACTGAGCTTGACGGAATATTATTATTGACCAACAAATCCTTTGGAAACGAAAAACTGGCCGAAAAGTTAAAATTAAAAGCTAAACAATCGCCCATAGTATTTCTTCAAAACGGGTTGAACATTGAAAAGAGCTTTGTTGATCTGGGTTTCACGGCGCTATATAGATGTGTATTGTTGGCGACCAGTCAGTCCATCACAAAAAATAAGGTAAGATTCAGGCCAGTGGCTCCATCACCATTAGGGGTAATTAAGGGCTCTGCTGAAGAGCTACATAGCATTGTTGAAATGCTAAATACCGCTGTTTTTTCTTTTCGTTCCGAAGCTGATATACAAACTGTTATCTGGAAAAAAGTGATCAGTAACTGTGTGTTTAATTCCATTTGTCCTTTATTAGAAGTAGACAATGGAGTGTTTCACAGGAACGATGCTGTATTGCAAATTGCGAAAACAGTAATTGAAGAGTGTTTAGCCGTTGCAAAAGAATATGGTATTCAATTAACTACAGATGATGTGTTGCAAAACGTCCTTTCCATAAGTAAAATGTCTGACGGACAGAAAATATCGACGTATCAGGATATACTAAATAAGCGAGAAACCGAAATAGAAACGTTGAATTTTGCGGTAGCCAAAGCTGCCAGTAGATCAGGTAAAGTCAATGTTCCCGTTACAGCCTTATTGGGTGAACTGATAAAAATCAAGTCTGAATTATCTTACTAACATGGCTTTCATCTGTTAACCCGAATTCGGCCGCAATTTGCTTTAAGCTGTACCTTCCACTTATCATTCTTTGTTTGATCAGTGTTCTCCGGTAATTCTGAATATACTCCCGTAAGGTTGAACCGGTATTCCTTTTAAAATATGGCCCCATATAGTCTGCTGTTATATTAAAATGTTTAGCCATAATGGGAGCCCTAAGCTGATCAGGCGAATAGATGTATTTATGTATATAGCAAAAAATAGCCTGCATATCCTTACTGCGGTTACCAAAGGGCATAAGTTCTGGCATATTTCTTTTTAAAATATGTGATAATGCGAGAATCTGCATCCAGATCAGCTCTTCGTTATGAAGCGGTTCGCTTTTTAATGTGATCATAACATCAAATAGAAGAGCTACGGTACGTTGGTCATTGCCTGACAATTTAAAGCCTGCCAGATGTGTTTCTCTGCTTTTTATTAAGTATTCCAGGTTCTGTACGTAATTATTAGTATTACTTACATCCTGGTGGAGGTATAAATCTGTAAACTTTAAATAGACGAAGTGACTGAGTATATCAATTTCAAAATAATGAGATTCTTCTGGACCAAGTAAAAAGATATCGCCATCCTTGTAGGGGATAGTTACCTGATTAATCACATGTGTTCCTGATCCCTTTTTAATATAGATTATTTCGTAATGATTATGATTATGCTCTGGATGTCGCCAACTGGAAACTTCAAAATCAGAAATCAGCAAAGGTTCAAATTGCCTGTAACGTTTCATATCGGAAATATACAATATTATGCCGTAATTATACCATTTTTTCCGGCATAATAGGCTGAACTTTGACTAGCAGTTGATTAAACTTAAATAATAGACAACTTAATATGAAAGCGAATAGAAAAACAGCACTAGTAGTTGGAGCCAATGGAGTAATTGGAACCAATCTAATAAATTACCTGGAAGAATTAGGAACCTGGGACATTATTGGTTTGTCCAGAAGGGGAGGAAAAGACACCAAAAAAATCCGATATATAGCTGTTGATTTGCTCGATCCTGCATCGTGCAGCACGCAGCTTAGTTCATTGTCTGATGTAACTCACATATTTTATGCAGCCTATCAGGATAGGGCGAGTTGGGCAGAACTAGTTGAACCTAATCTGGCCATGTTGGTAAATGTATTGACAGCAATTGAACCTGTCGCAGCTAATTTGGAACATGTTAGTCTGATGCAAGGATACAAAGTTTATGGAGCCCATCTAGGCCCTTTTAAAACTCCGGCAAAAGAAAGTGATGCAGACCATATGCCTCCTGAATTTAATGTAGATCAACAGAACTTCCTTGAAAAACAACAGAAGAACAAACGTTGGACCTGGTCTGCAATTAGACCTTCAGTGGTAGGTGGAACATCAACTGGTAATCCTATGAATCTTGCAATGGTAATTGCGGTGTTTGCGACTATTTCTAAGAAACTTGGGATTCCGTTACGTTTTCCCGGTAAACCAGGCGCTTATGATAAACTGATGGAAATGACAGATGCAGGACTTTTGGCCAAAGCTACTGTATGGGCTGCTACAAACCCAGAATGTGCAAATCAGGCATTCAATATCAACAATGGTGACCTGTTCAGGTGGAATGAGCTTTGGCCTAAAATTGCTGCTTACTTTGATATGGAAGTTGCGGCGCCATTACAAATGCCCCTACAAACAGTTATGGCGGACAAAGAAGAACTCTGGAAGTCTTTACAGGAGGAACACGGATTGAATTATAGCTATAAAGATTTATCCTCATGGGCATTTGGTGACTTTGTGTTCTCCTGGGACTACGACTTTTTTGCTGATGGAACAAAGGCAAGAAGAATGGGTTTTCATGAGTTCATTGATACAGAAAAAATGTTTTACGATTTGTTTGATGAAATGCGGAGGAGAAAGATAATACCAGAAATAATATAATAGTTAAATCAGATTTTGTAGTGTGGCATGCCTAATTAAGTCGGCAACATTTTTGGCTTTGAGCTTTTGTAGCAAGTTTTTTCTGTGGTTTTCTACAGTAAACTTGCTTAAAAACAACATTTCAGCAATGTCATTGGTGGTTTTGCCATCGGCAATGAGCTTTAAAATTTCTTTTTCACGTATCGTAAGTTTAGCAAAATCTTGAGATTCGCTTAATTGCGGTCGGGCGATAATTTCTTTAACAATTTTACTAAAAGTTATCTGACCATTTAAAGCTTCATTGATACAGACAACAATTTCTTCTATAGATGATTCTTTAAGTAAATATCCACTGGCGCCATTGGCTAACATTTGCAAAATTGCGCTACGCTCATGGTGGTTACTAAACGCCAATACAATCGTATCCGGAGATATGGTTTTTATTGTTTTGCACAGATCCATTCCATTTACATCAGGAAGCATAATGTCGAGCAAAACAATTTTTGCCTTCGCTTTTTTTA
The DNA here is from genome assembly GCF_946479715.1 of uncultured Pedobacter sp. Next base: position 8,882 of record NZ_CAMLHF010000112.1, read on the forward strand.
AGAAAGAAATAAATTCCTCGCCTCGGGTAAAGCCACCAACAATTTCATATTCTGGTTTTTTACTTAAAAGCCTAATCAATCCCTCTATTACTATCGGATGATCATCAACAATGGCAATGGTGTTTTTACGCTGTAACATTAAGTTCTATATTGATGGACGTGCCTCTTTTATTTCTCTCTGATAGAATTTCAATTTTGCCTTTAAGGTATTCAACCCTGCTTTTGATGTTGCTAAGGCCTATACCTTCAACCTTATCCAAATGTGTTGCATCAAAACCTTTTCCATCATCTTCAACGGTTATAAAAAACACATCTTCATTTTGTGAGCATTGCAGCAAGAGATTTTGTGCCTGGGCATGTTTCGTTGCGTTGGTAATAGCCTCTTGTATAATGCGATAAATGTTTATTTGTTCTTGAGCAAGCAGGCTGTTTTTGATGCCAAAATATTGAAAATCTACCTTCAGCGCTGCAGAAGCCGCGGATTCACATAAGTCTTTTAACAATGCCTTAAGCCCAAGTTTTAATAGCATTTCAGGCATCATGTTGTGTGATATTCGTCTAAGTTCACCTATGGAAGTATCTAATTGCGTAACGACGTTTTGCAGTTCAAGAGCGTTATTGCTGCCTTGTTCCTGTATATAATCTGTCAGGTTTAATTTTACTATTGCGAGCATACCGCCCAGTCCATCATGTAAATCGCGAGCAAGCCTGTTTTGCTCATCTTCTTTGGCATTCAGCATTACCTGCACTAGTTTTATCTGCTGTTGCCTGTCAATATCTTTAAGTTCTTGTTGATGGTTGAGATCTTTTTGTAAAGCTAATTTTTTGCTATTGCGGTAAAACAACCAGCCAAAAAAGGCAACAATAAGTAAGAATACACTGGCCAGCCCTAATAACCAGTTCACTAATCGACTATTTTTTGTGGCAAGCTTTGCTTTTTCATTCTCGGCGTTAAGCGCCACAATTTTCTTTTGGTTTTCTGCCGTTCTATACTTTATTTCAAGGAGGTTTGCAGTTTCTTTTAGTTTGCTATTACTCAAACTGTCACTTAACCCGCTATAAAGTTTTAACCATTTATAAGCACTTTGCTTATTTTTCATGCCCTCATAACTAGTTGCCAGTCCATAGTAAATCTGCAACTTGTTTGTTTCCCAAGCCATAAATTGTTTGTCCTTAACCAAAGCTAGTGCTACATTCGTTGCTCCGGGGAAATCTTCTTTACTATGAAGAGCATAAAATTTTTGCAATAGTATACGTTTTTCGGCATAAGTACTTTTGAATCTTTTTGCCAGGACTACTCCCTTTTCTACTATAGCCAATGCGCTGTCGAACTGCAAAGCAGTATTAAGGCGTAAAGCTTCGCCTGCATAATATTCTAACCACATCTCGGACTGTGGATACGGCTTAAGCAAGGTCATCATGCTGTCTAAATTTGATTTGGCCTCTTCTAACTTGCCTAATGAAATATAATTTTCTCCAATAGATTGATAAATCATGGCAAGATATTGTGGTGTATTGGCTTTTTTAAGTATTGAAACTGCTTTTGTTAAATAGATTTTTTCTTTAGTATGCTGACCCAGATTTTTGAATCCCGCAGAAAGGAGAAAATAGTTTTTTCCTAAGAAACCCAGATCGCCTGATTGTATAGCCAATGGAATTGCCTTATGCAGTATAATTTCTATAGATTCTTTGATTTCGTTTCTAAGATGATGGCGAAATGCATAACTGTGCCAGCACATTGCTCTAACCAGAAGAGCATCCTTTGTTTTGAAATTTTTTAGTGAGGCATCTGATTGTAAAAGCATTTTTTCAGCGAGTTCTGGATTTTTAGCCATCATCTGCAAAGCCTTATAATATAAAGAGACTGCTTCCATAAAGCTATTTCCTTCGCTGTATGCTAATCCTTGCTGCAAATACTGCTCAGCTTTTGCTGTATCTGTTCTTAAGTAAAATTCTGAAAGTAGAAAACTACTTTTTGCTTTTGTTGCATTCGGCAGCTCTTTTTTTAACTGCTGAGCAAGGCTATCGGCATAATGCGCTCTATTTAATGGCATCTGCGAAAGCGCACTAAAAAAGGAAAATATCAAAAACAAGGTGTAACCGTATTTTTTCATTGTAGCGTAGATAATTAAGCTAATGTAGCTAGAATGCCTGCCTGTTATTAAGATAATATCAAAAATAGCTGAAAACAGCTATAAGTAGAATATTAAAGCTTAAATTTGTAGCTTTAAATAGATTCATGATTAAATTATTCGTAGTGGGTTATCCACTTGATATACAGGAAGCTGAATTGATTGAGATATTCAGCATCCACGGAATGTTGCACAGTGTGCATTTATTGACCGATAAAGTAACCCACAGACATAAAGGCTTTGGCTTTATAGAAATGGTAGATCAGGCAGGTGCCGATAGGGCAATTGCAGCCATAAATGGTATGGTTTTAAAAGGCAGAAAGATAAGTGTTAAACTGGCTGATGAGAATAGAGCAGAGAAACCAAGAACTTTTAAACCCAATAGATTCCACTCTGAAGAAGGACAAAGTAATGCAAGTAGTGGAGAGCAGTTTAAAAATAAGCGTCCCAGAAAATTAGTGTCGAATACATTCAGGGCTGAGAAGTAAACGATATTTCTTAAATTAGTAGGTATGGACTACCTGCAGAAAATAATCGGTGATATTGAATGCCATGATGTGGAGGGGATCAGATCATGTTTTCAGCATGGAGTTCATCCCAACGATATCTTCAAAGGTTATCCCTTAATCTATGAACTTATCAGCGAATACACCAGAACAGATCGCTTTAAAACATGTGTTAAAGTATTTATCGATTATGGACTGGAGTTTAATGATCCGGTGCTTCTAGCCGTCCTCTCAGATGATGCCCGGGCTTTAGCGCAACATTTGACCACAGACCCAAGCGCACTTAACCGACCAGTTAATTTACAGTGTGCTTATACGCCTTTACATGAGGTCAGCCTGCTTCATGTCTGCGCAGAGTTTAATCATCTTTCCTGTGCAGAAGTTCTGGTGAGCAATGGAGCAGACGTAAATGCAAAAGCAGGGACTGATGAACATGGGTTTGGCGGACAAAGCCCTATTTTTCATACCGTAAATCAAAATTCCAACCATTCCGCTTCACTATTGGACTACCTGCTATCGGAATCTGCGGATCTTAACACTACAGTAAAAGGGTTGATATGGGGTAAAGGTTATCCCTGGGAGACACTTATTCCAGCAGTAAATCCAATCAGTTACGCTATGATGGGGCTTTTACCTCAAATGCATAGGGATGAGAGAACCATCGCAGTTGTTGTATCCAAGTTATTGAAGACTGCTTATGGGATTGATTATGTGCCTCTAAACGTGCCATGTGCCTACCTGAAGTAATAAGAAATTTAATTTTCCCGTTATCGGGATAATTAATACATTTGGCTACCAGACTTTTCGAATAATAACCATTCTAAAACAAAAAAGTAACCAAACTTATGAGAAAGAATAAATTATACGCTCCGCTATTTCTATTTTTCCTGATTACCACCTTTAACATTGCCAATGCACAAACGAAAATAGGGATAAGAACCGGTGTGAATTTCTCAAACGCAAATATGAAAGATGAACAGGGAAATGAGGGTGAAACTGAATCAATTCCAGGTTTCCACTTAGGACTTACAGTTGACGTTCCTATAGCCGGTGATTTTTACATTCAACCCGCTGCCTTATATTCCTCCAAAGGATTTAGACAAAAAGGAGAAGGCTTTGGGTACAGTAATGATTTTAAAGTAACTGTTTCTTATTTAGAAGTACCTGTTAATCTTCTTTATAAGCCAAAGTTGGGAACGGGGAATTTAATTCTTGGCGCAGGAGGTTATTTGGGATATGGAACAGGGGGGAAATGGAAGTCTGCATCTGGTGTTTTAATTGGGGATATCCAAATTGGAGACAATGGAGACGTGATCTTCAAAAACGATGCAGAGAAGGGTGAGTTTGGGTCTTATTTGTATGGAAAGCCGCTGGATTATGGGGCTAGTTTTTTGGCTGGTTATGAGCTTTTTAATAAATATTCTGTCCAATTCAATAGTGAAATAGGACTGGCAAATTTGCAAACAACTTATAGCGGGATAAAACGGAAAGGTAAAATGAAAAATACCGGCTTTAGTATTTCACTCGGGTATAAGTTCTGATAAAAGGGTTTCTATTATCTATGGCTGAGTCTTATTACTGTAAGCATATTCTAAAACCAGGCTTATTGCTTCTTTGATTCTTTTCATCCCTTCGGGTTTATTGATGTCAATTTCACAGAAAAGGCTATCGGTAGTTTTGGCGTGAAGTACCATATAATAAATACCTGCTACCAATAAACCTGCAATTGCCCTAAGATCTACATTATTTCCTTGCAACTCCTTGTCTGTCAATGCAAAGAATGTAGAACTAAGCTGTTCTCTTTCTTCGCATACCTGATACATGATCTGGCTTCTTTGGCTAATTTGCCAGAGTACAATCTTCTGCATTTCTTCATTCCCATAGAAGTAATCTAATTGATTGAATAGCAAGTTCTCCAGTATTCGTTTCGTGTCTTTCCCTTCGTTATTTTCGATCATGTTACCTGCATTACCAGCTGCAGCTACCCAATAGTCTTTGCTTTTTACATAAATTTCTATCAGATTATCAACTGAACCAAAATAAAGTGTAATTAGTTTACGGTCCAATCCTGCAGCTTTTGAAATGTTTGTAACGGTTAATCCGGTATATCCTTTGTTTTGGATTACAATTCCAACAGCGTGGATCAATTTCTGCTTTGATCTATCCTTATCGTTTAATGCTCCCTGGTATCTTTTCTTTTCCATAACAAATTTATTGTAGTAGCTAAATTATGGAGAAAGTCTGAGTTTTACATTCCTACTATTTCAACATGCTAGCAATGTTTCATTATAAAAGGTCAAATTACCGGCAGAGATATCGTACATAGCGGGTATGATCTTTATTTCTCTGCTGTCCACTCGTTGTCGTATAATGCTGCTCTGTTCAAGTATTTGCTGTACAGAACGGTAAACATTAAGTAAAGAAACTTTATTCACAAAAGATTCATTATGGCCTGTTCTGTTGCTTATTTCTGTAAATTCTTGTGAGATACAGATTTTTACTTCCCTTAGCAAGCCTGAAAGATTTTCCATCATCACATCGTCGCAAGCACTCCTTACCGCCCCACAATTGGTGTGACCCATTACTACAATCAGTTTTGAACCTGCCGTAGCTATTGTATACTCTAACGATCCTAACACATGTGGAGATATGACATTGCCTGCAATGCGAATGTTAAAAATATCGCCAATACTCTGGTCAAGAATCAATTCAGTTGGAACCCTTGAATCCATGCAGCTCAATATTGATGCAAATGGCCTCGGATTGTCTTTTGTTTCCTGTACTTTTTGTAGCAAGTCGCGATGTTTGCTGCGTCCACTAAGAAATCTTTTATGACCATCTCTTAATATTTGTAAGGCAATATCCGGAGTCATTTCAGCGTGGTAATTTATATTGAGATCCATAATTTTAAGTGATTAGGGTTTATTATTCGCTGGCTTTCCCTTTTTCTTGCTGTATCATTTGCATCAATTGCAGACCCATTAAACCACTTAGGCTACCATCACTGCCGTTGCCACCACTTACAATCAGATCTGGGATGATCTTAATTTTTCCTTTTCCGATTTCTTCGGTTATTTTAAACTTGGTAAAGTTGTCGCCTCCCATCGCTTTTACCTGCAAGTCGTAAGCATCAGCTGTAGATTTACCTATGGCCATAATTTTTTCTGCTTCGGCCAGTCCTGTTTTGGCTATTTTCTCTGCATCGGCAGTAGCATTAAGTTTGGTAGCTTCGGCTTGTGCACCAGCACGGGCTTTAGTTGCTTCAGCTTCTGCGTTTGCACGCATTTTAGTTGCAGTGGCTTCAGCATCAACCTGTAGTTTTAAACTATTGGCATCACCTTCTGCCTTTTTTACCGTTGCATCAGCTGTGCGCTGAGCAATTTCAACACTTTGCTGTGCTTTTACAATTTCCTTTTGCATATCTGCAATGGCAGTTTCTTTCTCCATACCCTGACGCTGTTCCTGTGCCATTTTCTGTGTCTGATAAGTTTTTTGTTCCTCTTCTGCAATCTTACGGTCGGTAAGGGTTTTCATCAATGGTTCCGGTGGATGAATATCACCTATTAAAGTATCTACAGCATTCACATTGTAATCGTCCAAGACAGCTTTAATGTGTTCCTTAGCTGATTGTTGTCTTTCTTTACGGGTAATCAGAAAGCTGATAACATCGCTGTCTTGTGCAGAATTTCGAAAATAATTGCCAATAGTAGGCTCTAATACCTGACTTACTAAATTACTCATGCTACCGAAACGGGCTATTACTTTGGGTGCCTCGGTTGCGGGAATATGAATGATCTGAGATACGTCTAAATTGAAAGGAAAACCATCTCTGGAGCGGACAGTGATAGTACTTAGGTTTTTATCTAACTCATGAGATTCGTTTCTGGCGTTAGCCCAATTCAATACCAGATTAGTGGTAGGCACCAGCTCCACCTTCATAATGTATTTGTTGAATGGGTATTTGCCCGGACCATAGGCTTCCATCCATACACCGCGCTGCCCTTTGCTTACAATATTACCATGCTTGAAACTCTCTCCGGTTAAATCTTTACCGTCTTCACCAATGTAGCTGATCACAACACCAACGAAACCAATAGGTACGTCGGTCATTGGTATTTCTTCAATTTGAATGGCCCATGGATTAATATTGTAACTACCTGCTAAAATGATTGATGGTTGCAAACCACGGTTACCATCATTTTTCAGAAAAACATCAATATCCTGAAAATTATTGTGACCAGTAATTTGCTTTCCTGCAATTTGCCCGCTTTCAATTGGATGCCCATCAAGTGTGGTTACAATACCTACCATATTTTCATGAATGATAACCATGTCGGCAATTGTAACAGTAAAGGCAAACAAGTTGATACGATATGTACCTGCGGTGATGTAAGAGGTTTGTCGACCTTTTTGTCCATTGTTATTTAAGAATTTCTCTGCATCCTGAAAATTATCCGATTCTACTCTTCGGGCAAGGATTGCGCCTGTTGGTATTTCAGCACCATCATTAGCCAGAATCAGGCCTATTTTACCTTCGGGGATAATGGTAAATCCGTGCATGTTCACATTGTATTGCCAAGGCCACATACCCCAGTAAAGTCCGGGAGCCAGTGCTTTTGCCTGAAAACCTGCTTCCCCTTTGGTCGCAATAATACGTCCGTCTGGTAATTCTTTATTGCTGCCGAAAAGCACAAATTTCTTGGTAACAAGACCTACCTTGTTTTCGGGTACGATGACCATACCCAGGAAAACCCTTAGTATGAATTTGTAAAATAGGAGGGTGAACAGGATAGCGAAGACCCACCAGTAGATGAAAAAGATTTGAGAATAGTCCATGATCAATTAGTTTTAGGTGTGAGATATAATTTGATATTTATGATGTAATTCATTGATTTCGTTTAGAACAAACTTCTTTAAACATGAAAATATAAAAGTCTTATATACGTATTATCTAGTGTTATTTTTATCTTATATTCGTATTATGAATAAGGAAGACTTACTACATCTGGAGAAGCTAATGAATTTTTTAGCCAGTAATTTTCTAAAGAAAAAGACATGGAAAGATGTCTCTAAGTCTGAATGGACTTATATTGTAGAAGAATTGAACGGGTTATTGCAGGATCGTAACAGAAAGCAAAAAGTAAAAAAACAAACCGATTTATTTGGAGCAAATTATTTGTATGAACATCTTATTATTAATAAACTAAAAGCATACGAAAATTGGAAAGACCTCAGCGGATCCAGCAAGCCGAATCTTAGCAAACTAAGTCGGATAGTACAGTTGTTAGGCTATGATAACTACATTGATTTTATTAATTCGCACAACGAGGCATTTAGTTTTAACGATTTAAAAATTGATATTCCTAAGGTTACGGTTAACTACAAGTTATTGGACGAATTAGTGGGGTTATGGTATTCTTTTAACCGCAACTTGCCTGATAACCCAGAAGAAATTAATGAAGAAAGAATCTGGCGTTCGTCGGTTGAAATTTATAAATCTGAATCTTCGGGTGAATACTTGATAGAGAGAAGTGGGGGAGATAATCATAAGTATTATGGAAAAGTAACTTCTTATGCAGATTACATTTTCATTATCATGAACAGTAATACTTTTATCAGACAGCGGCACTTTATTTCACGTTTAAAAGATATTAATGAAAAATTAAAGCAGCCAGACTATAGAATAGAGGAAATGCATTTTATTAGTACTTGTATTAGTTTTAACCAAGAACCAATTGCCTTATTTGAAATTTTTCAAAAGGCATCTAATACGAAAAACTACGTTGCGGATTCTATAAGTTTTCCGATAGAAAGCAAAGAGCTTCCGACAGGAGTTGTTGCTTATTTAAAAGACACTCAAGGGAATCGAATTAATTATAGGTAGGGTCTAAACATAAGTGGCTATCGCTTGTTTACAATATATGGAAAACGTAGTACAAAAGGAGTGGGCTGTAGTAGAAAATAAGCTGCACAAAATATTGATATTTAAAGATTTTAGCGAAG